>WOZY01000194.1 GCA_011620045.1 Mesotoga sp. | reverse complement strand
AGGGAGCTTCAGTTTCTCGGGGCGAGGCTTGAAGGCGGGGTTCTTTTTCTGAAATTCTCCGACCCATCGGGATTTACTTCGGGTGGATCATGCAGAGTCAATCTTTTGCGAACTCAGATAGAAAAAACTGCTCTCCAGTTTGAAATGGTTGAGAGCGTTGTGTTTGAACCAGAAAGTATTTTCCAGCCGTAATGCTTGACTTGGTCGCTTGAAAATGCAGTTTACTTTATGGTAATGTTCAAGGCAATTGACTTTAACAAAGTTCCATGATATAATGTTTTAAGACATCCGAAATGGATGTCTTTTTTCTTAATCAGAGTCGAGCTTGCGCTTCTTGCTTATTCAGAGAAAGATCAAGAGTATCAGGGCCGCACTTGCAATTCCTTCTAGATGGCGCTACAGGACAGTTCTTCTGAGATTCGAAATCATCCGGGAAGATTCGAGATCTACTTATTCCGATAGAACGAAAGTTGATCACTCAAAGACTGAAGTTATAAGTGTCATTGTGTACAGCCAGTCAGTCACTGGATCCGCTAGAGTACTCTCTCAAAGGAGAGTATCTCAAGAGAGTAATCTCTCTCGTACGATCTCAATGCTCTGGAATCCATTTCGATCTCTCCGACCTGATTGTCAAATGGATCGGATCTGTAGAATTTCTTCGCTGGTATCAACGGCGACATGAAAGCAGAATTTGAAATCATTCTGAATGCGTCTAGGTTGCCAAAATAGAACTCCTTGTAGGCCGGAATGTCTTTCCTGGAGCCCCCAAATGAGCAGTCCACAGGTATCCAGCCAAAGGGCTCAAGCCATATCAGCACCCAATCGTGAGGGCTAGCTCCCTTGGGAGCTGCAAACCATCCAGACTGCCATCTTGCCGGAATGCCCTTGATTCTGCAAAGCGTTATGAATAAGAGAGCTTTCACTCCACAGTCTCCTCTAAGGTTAATGGCGGCGAATTCAGAGAGGTTTGAATAAAGCGCATATTCGCTCATGAAAGTGTACTTGACGTTTTCGCATATCCAGTTGTAGAAACTCTTTGCTATGAAATAGGCATTACTTTCAACTCCGGCAATCTCTTTTGCCAGAGATTTCATTAAGGGCGAGAAGACAATGTGTGGAGCCCTTTCGCCCAAATAGCTTCGAAATCTCTTGCCGTCGGGTTCGGTACATTCATAGGGGTTAACTGAAGATGAGATTTCAGAAATCTCGTATTCGAAATCGACACTGAACAATGTGTCATGCTTTGAATCTGCTTCCATATACACGGTTCTTTGGGGATAGGCATCTGGCGACAAGAAACAGCTGTGACTTGTCTTAATAATTCTGGTTGAAGATACTTGATCACCAATTCTGGACACCGGAAGCCAGCAGCGAAAGAAACTACCCTCAGATCTTCGGACTGCGATTGACGACCTTGCAATGATCTTATACTTAGCGGGTCGTCTGTCGCTTATTAGCCTGTCTATCTCTCTGTGAAGAGAGGCTCTGGTTTCTTCCCTGTCAGTATCTTTCTTTTTCAATCTATTTTCGTATTCGGGCATTACAAAGAGAAGATTTTTGTCGAATCTTCTTTCGAAACGTTCTTCGCCATCGAAGACAATTGAGTCAAGCTTCTTCGCATCACTCAGAGAACCAAACTCCTCTCTTGAGAAGTCTACGAAAGCGTCTGAGAGAACATCAAAAGCCTTCGCTGATGTGTAAGGGTAATTGTCTTTAAGCCTGAGAATTCTCTCTTTCTCCCACAAGAGTCTTTTTTTCACTAAAGAGGGAAGATAATTTTCGAGTTGTTGCTCAATCTCCTCTAAAGCGCTCTTATAGTCTCCAGTTGATTCGAAATAGCTAATCTTCTCCGGAAGCTGTGCTGCCAGAAACTCCATCAATACCCCTCCCATGCCCAATTCTAATCTAACTCAAGTCGATTATAGCAGCAGGAGAAGATCTAGAAAAAAGGCGGCCTCTTCTTCAAGGCCGCTATTCTTTGAGATATAAGGGGTGGAATTTTCTCCACTGAATAGCGCGAAGCAAATCTATGCCAAAACGACCTGATGTATCTTCTTTCCTTTCGAACAGTTCTGTCAATCCTTATTGTAAGCTTCGCAGAATTTCCAATGCCCAATTTGATTCACTATCCTTTCCCGTACTCAGAAACCTGACCATAGGAACCATAACAGTTCAACCAACAATTCGGAGTAAGAAAGGAAGGAGAATTACAAACTAAAAAACATGAACTCTTTGCCATATAATCAGAATTATGGTGATAGTCTTTTGTGGTCGATCGTGAGAAGTGTTGATCAATAATCTCTTAGTAGTTCAAGGGGTGCAATGATGGCTGAAATTGCTTTGAACAAGACTGTTCCGGATTTCTCGTTGCTCGATCAAAATGGGAAGGAAGTGACTCTATCGAAGTTTTCCGGCAAACGAGTCGTGCTGTATTTCTATCCCAAGGATAATACCTCTGGGTGCACTCTCGAGGCAGAAGGGTTTAGGGATCTGAAGGACGAGTTTGCAGCTAAGAACACAGTTATCATTGGAGTTAGCAAAGATACTCAGAAATCGCACGCAGGCTTTTCGCTTAAGCTTGATCTGAACTTTTCTATTCTGAGCGATAAGAACGGAGAGATTCATCAGATGTTCGATGTAATTAAGCGGAAAAAGATGTATGGCCGCGAATACTTGGGAACTGAGAGATCCACATTCATTATCGATGAGAAGGGAATTCTAATCAAAGAGTACAGAGGTGTCAAAGCGAAAGGTCATGCAGAAGAGGTTCTTGAGTTCATCAGCAATCTGAAGTGATTTAGAGAGCAAATTTACAGCATACCTTTGTCTGCCCTTTCTCAGATCCCTCTTCAATATAGAGAGAAAGGGCCTTTTCGTTTTCTGAGTTTACTGAAAGGATACTTTCGAGGCCCAAGTCAAGAGAAAGAAGTAATGCCTTTCTTAACAAGAGTCTTCCATAGCCCTGCCCCTGAAAACTAGGCAATACTGCCAAAGGGCCTATCTCTAGAAGTCCATCCTCATTCACCTCCGAGAAGAACATACCAATAGGCTCGTTAACTTTGATCAGAAGTTGTATACCCGAGCTCGGGATGTTACTTCTCAAGATGAATCTTCTCAACCACTCTTGATCGATATCTAGATGACCGGCTATTTGAGCGAAAGCCGAGTTGATTATATTGCAGTAGATTTCCCTGTGAGTCTCAGGATCGAAATCTATGAAATGGATTTCCTCGGGAATTTCTAGAGAGACTTTCTCTCGCTTTCTCTTCGATATAAAAGAGTACCTTTCCAAAGAGAAACCGATTTCCTCAAGGATTCTTTGAATTGGTTGCTCAGGTGAGACAAAGAGATAGACCGCATCGATTTCGGATATCATATCTTTCATGGCTCTTAGTAGGGATCTGTAGGCTTCCACATGTGAAGTTACAGAATGAAACAATCATGAATCTTCCCTTTCTCGCCTTTCTTTAGTGTTCTTCAAGTATTACTGAAGCTGCTCCAACTAGACTTCCGTCTTCCCTCGAAAGTATTACAGAAGGATGATCCTCATCGGCAACAAACTCAGCTGATGGAAGATATGAATCATCGTGTTCGGGGCCGAACACTCAGCATACTCAATGAACTCTCTCAGATCTGAGCTTTCTATCTTCTTAATCAATGGAGACACTTTGGATCTAAATGTTACACAAGTATTCTACACAAGAAAACAGAGCAATCGAATCATATTGCGACTCCTTGAATGTGGTTCAACTTCAACTTGAGAGCCTCTTTTCGAGCTAAACATTTTTCGCTATCTCGCACGCAATGCCTTCTGATCCTGGTAAATACGTTACACTAAGGTTCAACCGTATCAGTGCGCAGTTAAAGGGGAGGCAAAACATGAAGTGTATAATTATTGTACACTGAACATCAGTAACCTGAGGTGGTGATTTTATGGGTTTTGCTGTTAGGAGAAGCAAAAGGCCCAGAATAGGACATATTAGAAACAACTTCATAAGAGCATCGGTTCTCTTTGCAATAGTAACACCTGCATCGATTTACGGAATTGCGGCTTTTTTTGGTGCGGGAGACAGACTTAGCGGTTTTGGATGGCTTTTAGTAATATTGATAGCCTTCTGGGTTCTGGTAGGAGCAATCTGGATACTCTCCCTGAAGGCCTATATGGAGGCTCGTAAACAAATCAGGAAGAACCAAAGCGGTTTCAGAAGCAGAAACCTGAGGCCAGCGGGAATGGTTTTCAAAAGATCTCAGGTAAGTCCCATAAGAGCGAAATCAACCTGACTTCCGATTGCTCATAAACCATTCATACAGTTCTGGATCCGAGTAAGTTTCTGTCCATGAATCGTGACCGGCTTCAGGATATATCTTGAGCATAGGCTTTCCTCCGGCATCTTTCAGTGTTCTAATAAGTATCCTGCTTTCTTCGACTGAAACTATGTTGTCCTTTCCGCCATGGAAGGCCCAAATAGGTAAATCCTTGATTTCTAGCACTCTCTCCGGGAAGCCCAGGATTCCCAGGCCGCCCCCGCAAACCGGTGCTATTGCCGCAAAGAGATCTGGATACTCCACTGCCATGTGCCAGGTT
The DNA here is from genome assembly GCA_011620045.1 of Mesotoga sp. Classification (GTDB taxonomy): domain Bacteria; phylum Thermotogota; class Thermotogae; order Petrotogales; family Kosmotogaceae; genus Mesotoga. The sequence continues at coordinate 317 of WOZY01000194.1, read as the reverse complement.
CCAAACCCCCCCATTGAAAGTCCTGTAAGGTACATTTTAGAAGTGTCGACTCTATACTGTTTTACGACAGTGTCCAGCAGAAATTTCAGATCTTGAAGTCTGTTAAGCCACCAGTCATTCTCCGGACATTGTGGTGAGATCGTAATGAATGGAAAATCAGGCATCTCACTCACGATCCTGGGGATTCCATGTTTTTTAAGCAGTTGCAGATCGTCACCTCTCTCGCCGGCGCCATGAAGAAAAAGTATCAGAGGCCAGTCGGCTTCTTCTGAGGCGTACTGCATAGGGAGCGAGAGGAAGTAGTCTAGCTTCCTCTT
>WOZY01000033.1 GCA_011620045.1 Mesotoga sp. | reverse complement strand
ATCGGATTAGTCTACAATCCAAACTCTGGTAAGCGAGAGAAAGACCTTGATCTCATGAAGGCTCTTTCCAAGAAGCTTGAGGGATTGCATCTATTCTGCACCAAATCTACCCATCTTTACCTGAAAGAGTATTTCAATCTAGAAGTAATCGGATCGGGGCCGATCCACAACAATTACAGAGACACCGTAAACGCCGGTAACGTCCTTTCAAAAATGAATCTGGTGATATCGATCGGAGGTGATGGAACGGTATCAGATGTTGTCGCCGGTATGCGTCAGGCTGGAAGGCTTTCGCCAGTTGTGGGTGTGGCTTTAGGAACAGCCAATTGCGGACCTTTCATAGTTCTGAAATCGGTCAGCGATATACTTGACTTTGACTTCCTGAATATAAGGCCTAAATGGGTAACCGGACTAGACGTCTTCGAAGAGGAATACATAAGTTCGGCATTCAACGATGTGGTCATTTCCGAAACTTTGATTTCGACAGTAGAAGGAAAGAACTTAACAATCGACGCTTCGAGTTTCTTCTACAGGAATGAGAGAACACCAAGAGAACCTGTATCGATCGCTTCAGAAACAAGCAGATTGGAGATCAACGGCAAGGAGGTTTCGCCTCATTTTCGGATATCACAAATCATTATCTCTCCATTTTCCAAAGACACTAAGGGATTGTTCGCCTATAAGGCAGTAAGCGGGCTCCTTTGCTGGCTGCCTTACTCACCGTGTAGCTCGGCAATGATCGTATCTTCCAGACCGATAATAACTATGGTTGAACCCGGCGGGACAGTCTCTGCGGAGATCAAGCAGTTTATTCTTACTAACAGTGATACAGTAAGATTATCCGGCTTCGAAGCTTTCTGCGTGATCGATGGAAATCCAAGGGTAGATCTTTCAGCATCCAACGAAATCGAAGTGAAAACAAATGGAAGGGCAGGACTTGGTGTGAAAAGATGTGATGAAGAATGAACAGGATTTTCAGGGCACTTGAAGCATTCGCCGTTGGCGATGCGATGGGAATGGTAACGGAATTCATGACTCGCCGGCAAATCTCTACCAGGTTCGACTTCGTAAGTGATTTGCTAGAACCAGAACACTCACCTATCCACAAAAATCTAACAAGAGGTCAGATAACTGATGACACAGAGCAGGTGCTTTACTTGATAAAGCTCTACAATGAGAAAAGAAACTTCTCACGGGAGACTGTCAAGGAAGCTCTTTGCAGGTGGTTCGACGAGTGTGACCCTGTTGGGAAGGGCTACATAGGGCCAAGCACTAAGAGAGCTATCGAAGCCTTCAAGGCCAACGAGGAATTCGAGAGTTCAGGCACTACCAGCGGGGCCCCAATGAGAGTGCTTGCTCCAGTCTTATGCAACCTCAACAAAAGTGAAAAGCATCTAATTGAAGTAATAAGAGAGTGTACGGTCCCTACTCATAACACGAATCTTGCTCTTGAAGCTTCCCTCGCAGTTGGATTCGCCTACTACTATGCGGCAAAGGGGCAGGGTGTCAATGGGATTATCGAAGCCGCCATCAGAGGCTCAAGATTAGCTGAAGAACTCTATTGCGCCGAATTTGTAGGACCTTCGGCCGGTGAAAGACTGTCTGTGATTAGAGATCACATCGGTGGCGAATTGCCTGACCATTTTCTCGACAGAATCTACTATCTGTTTGGCACGACTATGGAGGCGGTAGACGTAGCAGTTGCAGCGATTGCCATCGGCCTTTTCTGCAGAGATGATGTGTGGCAAGCAATACGAATGGGTGCCTCGATCGGCGGGGACACTGATACCGTTGCAGCAATAGCAGGCGCACTGTCTTCTCTCCAGGGCGAAACTAACAATATCCCTCACCTCATAACTCAGAGAGTATTGAAGGCAAACGAAAATCTTGATCTGGAGAAGTATGTGAGATACGTAGAGGAGACGGGTCATATAGATGATTAAACTATTGTCTGGAAGTGCCTCTGTGGGGATCATCTACGGAATCTTCAATTTCGTTCTGATACCGTATCTCAATGGCAAGTTTCACTCAACTGCTCTGGCTGGAAACCTAGTTTCAGTAGGAATGATTATAACGATCTTCACTGGAATGCTGATCGGCTATCTAGGCGACAGAAGCAGGAAGTATTTGTTCTTCATTAAAGGTCTTTTCATCATCGCAATTGCCAGCATGTTCATGCTTAGCACAGGCAATGAAATCTTGTTGGGTATTGCTGCCGTCGTTTTCACCATGTCAATATTCAGTCTTCTTACTCCATACTCTGCCCTTGTCAGCAACGTAAGTAAGCCCGGCAGAAAGGACAGAAACTATGGATTCATGATGGGTGTTATGAACATAGCGACCTTTCTCTGTTCCCTGTTCATTGGAGTTGCCCTTTCAAGAAGCGGGGAGACAGCATTTGTGGTTTTCTCAGTAGCCGCTGCAGTTCTCGTTGTTCCGCTTTTCTTCTATCGAGCCGAGTCCCAAATAGTTGATTCTGCTGTTGGCATCAAAGAAGAAGATTTGAGGTTCAGAGTTGACAGGAAGATAGTATTTGTGATGATCTCTCAGTTTGGCTTGTGGTTTTCCATGGGTGGGATACTTCCCTACCTGACATCTTTCATAAGCAATGATATTGGTGTATCTCTAGGAACCGCATCGTCGATAATGGGAATATCAACTCTAGTAAGCGGCGTAACCTCTCTTATGACTGGCACTCTGCGCAAAATGCTAGGACAGAAAAGGCTGCATATTACAGCGCTTTCAATCCTAGCCGGCGTTTTCTTGTTAGTGAGTATCTTCTACTCTGGATTCCTAAATCTAGGCCCACTTCTGATGCTGATCGTGTTGATTCTCTTTAGCTTTGCTTTGGGAATCGTTCTCGCCCTAAACGTGACAATAGTCTCAGATACGGTTTCCCTTGCAAATCAAGGAAAGATCTTCGGCCTAAATAACATAGTAATGGTGCTCTCTCAATCGCTTGCCTTAAGTCTTATAGGTTCTTTGATAGCCCTGAGCGGCTATAATCTGGCATTTGTTTTTGTCGCAGGAGGCTTTGCAACTGCAATCGTGTTCTTTGTTATAAGCACGCTTAGCCATCGAAGACCAGTGTATGAGCATACTACGAGCAAGACCTAGAAACGAACCCAGCGACGAAACTAAACTAATTATTTGAGAGGATATTCTCTAATTAATACTTCGCTTCGCCTTGAGCTCTTCGTGAAGACGTTTGCATCTTTCGTACCAGAGTATTCTGTAATCCTCGTGGATGATTATTCTGCCAAGAAGCTCATACTCAGTGAAAATCCCTTGCTCTAAGCACCACTTCATACATTGCTCATACGCCTCTAAGTCTAGCTTCTCGTCTGTTACCACGACAAAGATTGATTCTTCACCTTCAATAATCGCTGCTACGGCTCGTGTATGCCCATAGGCGATAACGAGCTTCCCGTCAAAATCAATAACCGGAACCGGAACATTCTTGAGAGTCTCCTTATTCCGAATCGCTCTGAGTTTGCCCTCCGATATATTAGCTGGCTTGGCTGGAGATCCTCTATTCGAACCTTGAACCTTTCTGACATCGACTTCGCTCCTCTAAAGAATCTTGACAATAGCTTTTCGAAATGCTCATCGAATCAAGAAGCGTCTGAGTAAACGATCCACTTCTCGTAGACTAACCTATCATACGTGATGAAAAACGAAAGTGCTATTATTTACCTGATGAAGAGCATCCCCTACTTAGTCTGGCCTAACATCACGAACAGGACGGCGTCGATTTGGTCCCAGAGATTGCGAAGGACTTAGCTTAGAAAAGTATCGATGATTATCTTCAGAGAATTGAACAAAGTTCTCATGAAGCAAATATAAAGGAGGAAACGATGATGAAGAGAAGTCTAATTTGGACTATAAGTCTTCTATTAGTCGTATTTGCCATCACCAGCTGCATCCCTTTTCCCAAAGTGAAGAATTACCGCGCATGGGTAGTGGGACAGACAGACACAAACGGAATCGCAATGCTTTACTTCTCGGACGATTCCGGCGAAACCTGGACGCGCCAGGCAATGGACATCCTGCCTGAAGGTAAGAGCTTGGAGGATGTTTTTTCCGTAGACCAGAATAGAGTCTGGGCTTGTGGTTCAGACGGGCTCTTAATGAAGACGGTTAATGGTGGCTCCAGCTGGGAGATAGTTGAAGTGTCGGAAGTTGCTACTGATTCATTTTTCGCTTTCCTTTCGATTTTTGAAGATAGAATTTGGGTCAGTGGTGACAACGGAATTGTAATCTTCTCCGATGACAATGGCGGAAGCTGGACAGTATGTGACCTTCCCGAAACGGCTTCAGGGTATCTGATTCAAGGAATCCATGCAATAAACCAGAATGTGATCTATGCGGTTGGAAACAAGTCAACGGCCAGAGCCGGTATAGTTCTGAAGAGCAAAGACGGTGGCCAGAGCTGGGAAGAAATTGAGCTACCAAACAACTACAACGACAATGGATGGATAGGTGTAAAAGCCACGGATGAAAATCACTTAGTCATCCACGGTGGCCAAGGCCACTATGCGGTAACTGCGAATGGCGGAAAACAATGGGTTACGGGAGGTCCACTCTTTGCTAAAGACCTGAACTCTCTCGTAATGCTTGACAGTTCAACTTACTGGGTAGCCTGCGATTTTGATACGATAATTCTTACTGAGAACAGTGGAATAAGCTGGGAGGAGCAGCCACCGGCAGGGACGAGCAATTCATTTCTGTTAGGGATAGATGCTCTCGACAGGAATAACGCGTTGGTTGTAGGCTCATCAGCAGGATATCCGCAGTTCGGAAAGATACTACGCACAACAGACGGAGGAATGAACTGGGAAGTAGACCTTAGTGCAGAGGAATGTCCAGTTACCCTTAGTCACGTTTCGATAGCTGATAAGAGTATGTGAAAACAGGAACCCGGGGTAGCAGGTCCGG
>WOZY01000083.1 GCA_011620045.1 Mesotoga sp. | reverse complement strand
CATGAGATATTTATAGAAAGAAAATGTAGAATGCGATCAAAATCTTGTCTTGAACAGAGGCTGTATGAATCGAAATACTGTCTTTGTGTTTTGAGAATATGGAGTTGCTATTCAATTGAATCTGAAAACAGCCGAATAATCGAATCAAACTCTATAGCATGGAAATCAGTTCACTTTCAAATGTATAATCAAAGGTGAACGCGGGAGGTATATGGAATGATCGAGTTATGAGGGGCAAGTGCGGAATATGTGGTTCCACCACTCGAGAGATTCTTCACCAGAAATTTCATCTTAAGTATCACTTCTGCGAGATGTGTGGCTTCATTTCAAAGGATGCGGAGAATCGAATCTCTCTAGAAGATGAGTTTAGGATATATAGGAAGCACAATAACAGCATAGACGATCCCCGATATGTTGCCTACTTCAAGGATTTCATTGATGCTGCCGTGACTGATTTCGTTTCTAGGGGTAGAAGGGGGCTTGACTTTGGAAGTGGTCCCTCACCGGTTTTGGCAACAATACTTGAGAGAGATTACGGTTTTGATATGGATATTTATGATCTATTATTTGCACCAAATAAGGTCTTCATGGGAAAGAAATATCATCTAATTACCTCAACCGAGGTATTTGAACACCTTAGTGATCCTTTGGAGTATTTCAGACTGCTAGCAGGCTGTCTCGAAGATGATGGGCTTCTTTCAATAATGACTCTCTTTCATCCTTCGGATGATGAAGAGTTTCTTGACTGGTATTATATGAGGGATATGAGTCATATATCATTCTATACAAGCGACACTATGAAGGTCATTTCGGGAATAATTGGACTTGACTTAGTATTCACCGACAACAGGAGATATACTTCGTTCAGGCTGAAAAGATTGTATTAGGTCTTGAGCAATTATGTTATGAGTCAACAGACCCTCTATTTGAGGGTCTGTTTTCAATTTGGGAATTTCCGAACAGGGGTGGGGTCTAGCATGTTTGTATCTATGTAATCAGGTCAAATAAGAAATCTGCTTAAGAAAATACGATCTTGCATAACAGTGAAAAGTTCTTCGACTAATTCTAGTCTATCCATGATGTAAGTCAATTAACTGAAGGTGACTATTTATTAAGCATCCGTGTACTTCTTTTCTCCCTATCAGACTAAGTTACAATATTCGTAGCGGATAAAATGCTCAGCTGGATTTTCTGGCATTGACTAACCTTTTCATGGCCTCTTCAACGATTGCTCTAGGGCACGCGAGATTTACTCTCATGAATCCTTCGCCTTCTTTGCCAAATATTGAGCCGTCTTCAAAGCCAACTTTCGCCTTTTCATACAGGAAACTCTTGAGCTCTTCAACACTCATGCCTGTACCTCTGAAATCAATCCAAGCAAGATATGTTCCTTCAAGCTCGGTAACTCTTGTTTCCGGAAAGTTAGTCTTCAAGAAATCTCTCATATACTCGAAGTTTCCAGTGATGTATTTAAGTAGTTCTTCAAGCCAATGCTCTCCATTGTTATAAGCTGTTTCGAGGGCGACTGTGCCAAAAACATTAGACACTCCAGCTCCGACAGAGCTCAACATGTTTGAGTATTCACTTAAAAGTGCACTAGAAGATGAGATTACCGCCGCGGAAGAAAGTCCCGCGAGATTGAAGGTCTTGCTTGGAGCCACACATGTCAATGTGATAGAAGAAACCTCTTCAGAAATCGTGGCGGTCGGGATATGTCTGTTGTCACCAAGCACAAGATCCGAATGAATCTCATCAGAAATAATCTTAATGTTTCTGCTCAAACAGATCTCTCCCAGTCTTGAGAGCTCATCTCTTGTCCAAACTCTTCCTACTGGATTGTGTGGACTGCAGAGGATGATTATCTTTGTTCTTGAGTCAATTTTCCTTTCCAGATCTTCGAAATCCATTGTGTACCTTCCGCCGGATTCCATCAAAGGGTTCAGAATCATCTGTCGACCCGTTTCTTTAATTGCCTTGAAGAAAGGATAATACACCGGTGTTTGCACAATCACCTTGTCTCCAGGATGTGAAAGTGCCATAACGGCAACATGAACTGCCGCGACTACGCCGGGCGCATGTGAAATCCATTCCTTTTCTACTTCCCATCCATGCCTTCTGGAGAGCCAGCTTACAATCGAATCATAATAGCTGTCAGATCGTGCGGTATATCCGTAGATACCGTGTTTGGCTCTGGAAACAATCGCTTCTACGACTTCGGGCGGTGATTCAAAATCCATATCGGCTACCCACATCGGCAAGAGATCATTTCTTCCAAAAAAGAGATCTGCATGGTCCCATTTGATACAGTCCGTTCCTCTTCTTTCGACAATCCTATCAAAGTTGTACTTCACTACTTACCTCCATCTTCAAAGTTGCGGGCATAACCCATAAGGGAATCTAGTCCAAAAAAGCTCCGGAAGAACGAAAAATCACATTATCACAATTAGTCAATGAAAGGGACGTCGATTCCGGTAAATAAATAGTCTGGGATTTCCGGCTCGGGATGCCCGTACTTAATCTTTTTCATAATCTGATTGAGATAGCCTTCGGCCGCTGATTTCCATGTATACTTTTCAGTGACGCGATCAATTCCCCTGGAACTCATCTCTTCCCAGAAATCGCTGCCGCTAAAGAGGGCTCTCTTAATTCCACGAGCAATGTCTTCGGTTTCAAGCGGATCGACAAGTATTCCGTATTCTACGTTATTCTCTCTGAGAGTTTCGACGGGGCCTCCGCAAGACGTTGCCACCGCTGGCAGGCCACAGGCCATTGCCTCAATCGGGGCGAGGCCAAACGGTTCATAGAGAGAAGTTAGGGCGAAAACTGATCTTCTCTTCGATCCAATTCTATATAGAGCGGACAGCTCAAGCTGGTTCTCAATGTTCATGAAGACTACTCTATCCATCATCTCGTTTCTCGAAATCTGATCTAATATTTCTCCGAGTACTGTGCGATCCGGTTCTTGAAGTGAACCGTACTCCTCGTATGGATCATGCAGGCCACGAGTAACAATCACCAGGTTGCTGTTGCTGTTCAATTCTCTGTCTTTTACAAACGCCCTCACTACTCCAATATGATTCTTTTTTTGCTCAAGTCTGCTTGCAACAATAATCATGGGAAGTTGAAGTCGGGACAGATCGGAGAATCTTTCGATGGCTTCCTTTAATCTTCTTTCGATAATTCCATCTAGTTCGGTTGAGTTTGTGGTAAATATATATGTATTGACTCCTGGAGGAACGACAAAGTACCTTGAGTCGTTTCCAACGTCAGAGAAGTCCCGATAGAGTCTGTGGCTGTACTGCTGAAACCTCTCCATCGATGTAGAAACGAAGTTGATTGCTGAATACTTCATTGCAATTCGTTCGGCTGCGATCCTGAAGGAGAAGTTAAACTCTCTTTCGATTTGGAGTCTGTCTGCTCCTGTTTGAAGCAGTTTATCGAGTTTTTGGGCACCCAGAGAGTGAGCTGTGAAGGAGTACGGAATTCCAGTCTCCTTAAAAAGCATTGCTCCAGTCAACCCGCCATCTCCATAATGAGTTGTTACGAAATTCGGTAGTGTGCGTTCTGCATGGTAGAACTCTCTTATTCTTTTTGCGAACTCGCCCAAATGAGGCCAGAGTTTTTCTTTCCTCAAAAACCCTTCAGGGCCGAAGGGGATTCGAACGATTCTCAGGTTGTTTCTTCCCGGGTAAGAATCGAATTCATTGGCAAACTCCGGCCATCTATCGTCGACTATCTTTCTTGTAACAATGTCACAATTGATTCCCATCTCCGACATGGCCGACGCAATCTCCTTGACATAAACCAATTGCCCTCCAAAGTCAGGATGTGTTGTCCAGTAACTGTCGTTTTTATCGAAATTTCCCTGGGGATTTATGAACGCAACTCTCATTAATCATCACCTGCCTCGAAAATGGCCTTCAGTGCTTCCACAGAAGGCAAGATTACATCTTTTCCTGCATGTTCGATTCTGAAAGCCGCACAGTAGTTCCCATAAACAGCCGATTCGAATATGTCCTTTCCATCAAGCAATCCGAAGAGAATCCCCGACCAAAAAGCATCTCCTGCCCCGGTGGTGTCCACGACTCTTCTAGCGCAAGGGGGCAGTGTTTCAATTCTACTTCCGTCAGACATAATCGTACCTTTGTGGCCGAGAGTTAGAACGACGTTCTTTGCGCCGGCCTCATGGAATTTGCTTATGTAGTCTAGAGGTTTCCCGGGACCGAAAATGTGATAGGAATCATCCTCAGAGGGCTTGACGATAAAGCAGTGCTTCATGAATTCTCTAGTGAAAGCTTTGCCATCGTGGCTTGTTTCCCACAGCACTTCTCTGTAATTAGGATCGAATGTAATCTTAATACCCATTTTCAAAGCAAGAGCGACCAATTTCATGGAGACAGCTCTTGTTCTCTCCCTTGAGAGCGGCCATGACGTAAAATGAATGAATTCGACACTCTTCAGAAAACTGTGGATCTCTTCTGGTTCCTCGAGAAAACAGTCGGCTCCTCTAATTGCCATGAACTGAGGAGTCGATTGTGACTTCGAAACAAACACTACCGAAGTATGAGCTTCAGGGTCTAGCTGAACAAATGAGGTATCGATACCTCTGGAGCGCAGATGTGCCAGATACGCTCTTCCAAAGAAATCGTCGCCCACTCTCGAGAGAAGAGAAGTATCTACACCAAGATCGTGAAGATTCGAGACAAGATTTCCGGGAGAACCGGCGAAGAATCTTCCAAAAGAAGTTGCTTCGCCAAGATCCCTCACGACGCTGCTAGATATCAGGTCGATAAGCAGTTCACCCACGACTGCGACTCTTGACAATTCGACGCCTCCTTCATTGATAAGTCTATCATTACAAATGAAATTTCGAGCAACTATTCCAGAATCTGCCTGGGAATTGCCTCCTAGAGATTGTTAATCAGCCGGAAAGCAATGT
>WOZY01000215.1 GCA_011620045.1 Mesotoga sp. | reverse complement strand
CGTTTTCGCGGTCGCCCTCGCCCGGCCGACGTTATCTGCTCCGAGGTTCTGCCCCACCATTGCAGATCCCCCCATACTCAGTCCCACCAGAGGCATGAAAGCCAATCCAAACAATCTGCCGGTTACACCTACTGCAGCCACGGCCGTGGTCCCGTAAAATGCGACGAATTTGAGAACCACAACTGCTGCAAGATTCCTGAAGAAACCTTCCAGACCCGTTGGGAGGCCGATTGTTAGAAGCTTCTTGTCTATGTTTCGATCAAGCCGAAATAGCCCCGACAACTTCGGCTTGACACCCTCTCTGCCCGAGAAGAGAATGTAGAAACCAAACAAGAATGATGCCGTCTGCGCAATTACCGTTGCGACCGCAGCGCCGAAGACGCCAAGGCCAAAACCAGGGATCCCTGTTCCAGGTACTTTATCAAACATCATGATTGGATCGAGGACAATATTTAGTACACTTGCGACCATCATTATGTACATGGGGCTTTTTGCATCACCTATGCACCTAAGTGCAGTATTCACAGAGTACGAAGAGAACATCATCGGCAGGAAAAACAAACGAATATAACCGTAGTCCAGCGCAGATGTCACGACCTTCGGATCGGTAGTGAAAAAACCAAGTGAGGGTTCTAGAAATGCTGCGACCAGCAAGGCGGAAATAAGGGCCACAATGAACTTGAAAGTGATGGTCTGTTCGATCACCCTGCTGGATCCGTCAAGGTCTCGTTTTCCGTAGCTCTGAGAAATCAACGATATTGAACTTTGGCCGATTATTGAATTGAGAATATCGACAATCCAGAAGAGAGTGGTGAAGATGGTCACCCCGGCAATTGCTTCACCAGAAATGCGGCCAATCCAGAAGATATCCACTATGTCGTAGATCATCTGAGCGCTGAATCCTATCATTGTAGGAACCGACATCACGAGAAGATTCTTCAGAATATTCCCTTGAGTGAGATCTCTTGCCATTCTTGCCCCCTAAGTAGCCTCGTGAAGAGATACGAAAGAAAAACTGTATCAAAATGAACACAGGAATTATACACCTTTTCTTTCCTTCAAGCCGGACCTAAATCATTGCCCTCAGTCTATCCAGAAAATTCTCCTTAATGAAGTCGATTCCATTTTCCCAGAAACGAGGACTAGAAATGTCTATTCCGACTTTTCCCAAGAGAATTTCCGGTGAATCAGATCCACCGCTCTCGAGCAATACCACATACCTTCTTTTGAAAACATCTCCATCCTCAAGATACTTCCTGTACAGTGAGATTACTAATAACTGTGCGAAGTTGTATGCATAGCAATAAAACGGAGTATGAAAGAAATGAGGTATCCGTGCCCATTCGTATTTACTCTCGGGAAGAAAATCGATTGTTTCGCCGAACATAAGCTTCAACTCGTCAAAATAGAGTTCTCCCAGTTCCTCAAATGAGAGATACTCGGTCGACATTCTGTTGTGGGCCTCAATTTCAAATCTCGTAAACATATTCTGCCGTGCAGTAGTCGCAAATATCTCCTCGATTCTACTGGTAATGAAGGAGATCTTTTCCTCTCTACCTGAAATTGCGTTTAGTAAGTAGTCGGTCATCAGCATTTCTGAGAAGATTGATGCAGTCTCTGCCATAGTGAGAGGGGTCTCATAGTTCAGCATAGTCTGCTTCGAGGACAGCACTGCATGGAGACCGTGGCCCAACTCGTGAGCCAAGGTCAGCAAGTCGCTCATCTTGCCTCCAAAATTCACGAGAACGTATGGATGAATTTCCGGTGATGCATATGAGCAATAGGCTCCACTTCGTTTGCCCGGCATGATTGATCCATGTATGAAGTTTCCTTCAAAGAATTCGCCAACTATATGTTCTAACTGTGGATCGAAACTTCCAATTACCTCAAGAATCATGCTCTTGGCTTCCTGCCAGCTGAAAAGATCCTTGAAATCACCGATCGGTGCATAGATATCGCTATGGAGAAGCGATTCCTTATTCAGAATCCTTGCCTTGAGCCGGTAGTAATCCTGCACCAGAGAGTACCCATTCGAAGTTGCTTCGACAAGAGACTGCACTGCCACATCCGGGGTTTCATTCTCTCGATTCCTCATAGAGATTGGAGAAGAATAACCTCTCTTGGCTGCTTCCAAATCCCAATCCTTTGCGAGAGAGTTGTAAACATTGGTCAAGACGATACTGTTTTCCTCTGATTTTTTGAAAAGACTCACAAACGCCTTCTTTCTCACTTCGGGATCTTTGTCCCTTCTCATAGTCTCGACTTCGCTTTCCGTAAAGTTTTTCTCATCTTCGCCGATTTTCAATCTATATATGAAGCTCGAGGTAAATTCATCGTAGAGATTAAGCAGGGCTTTCTTCCCCGTCAGCTCTTTCAAAGCAAGCATCTTCTCTTCTGGTTCGCTGAGCATATGAACTCTATGAGTTCGAATAAGTTCGAGATAATGGCTGTAGTTTGCTAACTCAGCTGAATCCAACAACCTTGAGAAGAAATCTCCAGAGACTTTCGATAGTTCCAGTTTCAGAAAGAGGAGATCGCTTTCGAGCTGCGACTCAAGATCGTCGATCTTGCGGATCAGCTTCTGGATTGCCGGTGAGGCCGGCGTTACTGAATGACTTAAATACGCGAACATCGACGGCTTCGCGAATTTGCTCATAATCTCTTCTATTCTTTCAAGAGCTAGCCTAAGTTCGCTAGCTTCTATACTCTCCTCTGCGATTCTTCCCTTGTATTCCTTTATCAGTTCGTCCTTTTTTGAAATCACGTATCGCAGGTCATCAATCAGGGCATGATCATCCGATGAAGAATAGAGCTTTGTCAGATCCCACTCAATAAACTGTCCTTCACTCAATTTCGTGGATACCTCCTCCTCCATACTCCACAACCAGTTCGCCAAAAGAGCGGTCGCGAAGAAGTCTGGATACTTCAATCCAGCAGGTGAAACTGTATGAACGATACGTCATGAAATCCATTTTCATGTAATCGAGGGACTCCACTTCATCGAGTCGCATTTCTTCTCTGCCAATCCATTCTCCAGTGATGGAGCAGACCATCCCTTCTTCTAACCAGTAGGGCAGTTGGTACTTTCTGAGAAAGAGATGAGTCATTTCATGGGCAAGTGTCTGCGAGAGATTGGGAACCAAGCTTAGCGGCTGAACGATTATTGTGTTTCCTTCTGCTGCCGCTACAAACCAGTAGCCGATGCCGGAGAGATCAGAAAACTCTCCGGCCGAAGAAGAGATCAGAAGAAGATACGTTCCACCAACGGGCCTTCCAGTTAGTTTTTCGAGTGCACTCCTGTAATCTTCAAGCTCGGGTATTTCCCACGACACATATGTACTGGTAAAACAAAGAGCCGTTATTTGAAGAAGCAGGACTGTCGCCAGTATTAATAGTTTCATTCAACAATCAGTTTTACAGATTCTGTATTGGCTCTAACATCTCCATCGTACATCGCCCATGCCTGGACGGCCGGGATAATGAATTCGCCTTTAGTTAGTATTCTCCAATTGCTTTTTGTTACAAACTCTCCGCCATCTCTGAAGAAGAAGGAAATTCGATCGAACCTTGCATCCTTAAACGTGTAACCCCACCAATAGTAGTCATAGTAGTAGAACTTCGTATATCCCAGGATGTCGGCCTCGAGGTTCTCTTCGACTGAAATTCCGGTGGATGGCAGCATGTCTTCCAAAACAACATACGGAACATCATCGGGTATCGTTATGTGGACTTCAGAGATTATTGTTTCACCTACAGAGACAGCTTCGGGTATTCCCAGCTTGACAGAGTGGATCTCTGCAGTCGCTTTATCATAATAGCCGTATTCCAATGTTCTGATGATTATCTCTCCATTGCTAATACCGAGAACATCACCTTCGTAAATCCTCAACCCGAGTCCGTATTCGCCTAGCTTCAATTCCCCTTCCAAAATTGCGAGTTTCATCCCTTCTATGCTCTTTGAGACACTTATCTCAAGAGTACCAACTTCATCTGGAGAGAGCGTCTTTATTGAAGAGACCACGTAAGGCGAATCTATCTCCGGAGTGGTTAGGACATACGTATCGTCCATCGGCACGGCGAGTTTCCTTCTGAGAATCCTTTCGATAGCCAGACCAGTGTTTTCTGCCTCGATCACTTCCATATCAACCGTTGTCTCGCCGTTTGTCGAGACGACCACCATATCAGTACTCTCGACCAACATGTTCTCTCCTGCAAAGGGAACAGTTATCGAATCGGAGACATCACCCTCGAAAATCACCTCCCCGCTCTCGGACAGTACTTTCACTTTGGCCTCCTCGGAAAGCACATTGCTCACGGAAGAAAGAGAAATAATGGCCATAGCCGTTGATGAGGTTCTATACCAGTAGCTACCGTTTCCCATTTTCAACAGTCTCTTGGAGATTTCTGCAATCGTCGTAGAAGGCATTTTCAGATCGACGGATGCCTTCAAGAGCAAGGATAGAATCACAGTATCGTCGAAGAAATAGCTGAAACTCTCCCCATGTATCGCATCATCTGCATTGAGATCTACATATTCCATTGCCTCTTCAACAAGAGCAGATGCTTTTTCATTCATATTGAGAGTCTCATAGGAAAGTGCGGTCAAGACAATGGAAGCTACATCCCCTTTGTAATCAACAATAGAGCCTATTGGATCTCTTAGCTTACTGCTGAAGAGTACTATTACATACTGCAGGAAAGGATCAGGGTCCTCTTTGTTCAAGCTTTTCATCGCCGAATATCCCATTGTTATCACATCTTGATTTATGTCATAACCGTTTTCCGTAGCCAAATACAGACCCAGCATCACATAAGCGGTCATGAATGGAGTTGAACGATCATCCTTCCACCAACCCCAGCCACCATCGTAATGCTGAAAACCGTAGAGCCTCTCGAGTCCCTCGCTGACCACGACTGATACCTTCTTTACGAAAGGCTCGTCTGCTCCCTCAAGAAGCCTGGAGGCGGCCTCCGCTTCTGCGTCGACTACCGTAAACTGAACG
>WOZY01000018.1 GCA_011620045.1 Mesotoga sp. | reverse complement strand
ATTTCCATATGCTCTGGTAGAGAGGGACGAATCTGGCAATGTCATCTCCTTCAAGGAGAGAAAGATCCCTGACTTTCCTCCACCCTGGGAATTTTATATAGGCCCAATAATTATCAGGAAGGAAATTGTGGAACACTACATTGAAAAACTTGTACCAAACAGTGAAACCGGAGAAATTTATATTGCCGATCTTGTCTCTTTGGCGTTGAGTGACAATAAGTCTGTATGCGGCTTTAAGACGCAGAATGATGAGGAGTTTCTGGGCGTTAACACTCCTGAAGATCTAGAACTCGCAGAAAAAATCCTATCTGACTGAACCTTTTTCTTCGGGGTTAAGTCTCATTATCAGAGACCAGAGAAACCACAGGCACAACCCCTTTAGAATGTAAAGCAAGCGAAGGCGACATGGATTACCCCTGAGTTACTAAGACCGGGACTTGGTCCCGGTCTTTACTTTATCAAGTTGATGCTAATCAGTATTTGTCTAAATCGGTGAACTTATCCCATTCTTCAAGATGGCTAAATTCAGGGGATTCACTCCAATCGAGACCCTTTCTAATGAAATCCATAAGATTCTCAAGAATTATCTGATGTTTGTTTTCTTCCGCGGCTAATCTAAGGAGTGTCTCCTTCTCAGATGGTTCACTTGTAAGCTTAGCCTGATCGAGGTAAAGCTTGACACTCTCTTTCTCCATCTCGACTGCATGCTCATATGCATCAAGATTAGTTGCTTCAACTTCGAAGCACTTTTCGTCTTTAAGCATTTCCGAAAACATATTCCTGGTTGTCTTGAAAGTGTAAGTGCCCTTATACATGTAGTTCTTATCCCTAAAACCACTTATGATCTCATAGTGTCTTTGTTCATCGTTTGCAAGCATCTCAAACAGCTTCCTCAGCTGCAAGTCCTTTGCACATTCTGCCTGCTTTGTGTAATAAGCCTTTCCATCCTTTTCCAACTTAAGTGCGTAATCGATAGCGTTCATTGAAAACCTCCTTCAGAGAATCTCGAAAACAGAAAAACCATCCGATTCTGACAAAAGGCGGGCGGCGGTGAACCACCCGCACAATTCACATTGAATCAATCAGAAGCAAGTCTTCTGTATGTTTCATATCTTTCTCTAGCGTCTTCCTCAGCCTTCTTGAACAATTCATCGGCAATATCGGGGAATGTCGATTTGAGAGCGCTGTATCTCACTTCACCCATCAAGAAATCGATGAACGACTCTTTTGGTTCCTTCGAGTCAAGAATAAAGGGATTCTTACCCTGTTTCTTCAGAAGGGGGTTGTATCTGTACAGATGCCAGTAACCTGCTGCAACCGCTCTCTTTTCTTGCTCTTGAGTCTTTCCCATTCCAATCTTGATACCATGATTGATACAGGGCGAATATGCAATAACCAGCGATGGACCCGGATACTTCTCGGCCTCTGTAATGGCCTTCATAACTTGATTCTTATCTGCTCCCATGGCAACTTGTGCCACATAAACATAGCCATAGGTCATTGCCATTCTGCCAAGATCCTTCTTTTTCGTTTTCTTTCCTGAAGCGGCAAATTTCGCTACAGCAGCCGTTGGAGTAGACTTCGAAGACTGACCACCGGTATTGGAGTAAACTTCAGTGTCGAATACTAGAACATTCACATCTTTACCGGAGGCAAGCACGTGATCAAGACCGCCGTATCCAATGTCATAGGCCCACCCGTCACCTCCGAAGATCCAAATAGACTTCTTAATTAGTAGATCCTTTCTCTCTTCAATCGCCTTCATAAGAGCATTTGCCCTGTTATTCTTACAACCCTTCGAAATGACTTTCAAGATATCAAGCGTTGCTGCCTTTGAAGACTTCGCGTCGTCTTTTCCTTCCAGCCAAGCTTCAAATGGTGCCTTCATGTCTTCGGGAATATCTTGCTTCAGAAGCTCCTCCATTATCTCGGCAAGCTTACTCCTACCATGATTAATTGCCATTGCCATTCCGAATCCATACTCTGCGTTATCTTCGAAGAGAGAGTTGGCCCAGGCCGGTCCCTTACCTTCGCTGTTCTTGCAATAAGGGGTTGCTGGGGCCGAAGCTCCCCAGATAGACGAACAGCCTGTTGCGTTGGCGATGAGCATCCGATCTCCGAATAATTGTGTCACCAACTTCGCATATGGTGTCTCTCCACAACCCGCACAAGCTCCAGAAAATTCAAGAAGAGGTTTAGAGAACTGACTGCCCTTAAGGGTCTCAACATTCATGACGTCTTTCTTCTCCGAAACGGTAGTGGCAAATTCCCAGTTTGGAACCTCTCTTTCGATCTGTGTCTCGAGAGGCTTCATTACCAGAGCCTTTTTAGGAGCCGGACAGACGTCTGCGCAGTTTCCGCAACCTGTGCAGTCCAGTGGCGAAACCTGAATTCTGTACTTCAGTCCGTCGAAGGTTTTTCCACCCAGAGCCTTCTTAGTCTCGAAGGAATCTGGAGCCTTGTTTTCTTCTTCATCATTGATCAGGAATGGCCTAATTACTGCATGAGGACAGACATAAGAACACTGGTTACACTGAGTACAATTGTCTATCTGCCATTCTGGAATCATAACCGCTATTCCGCGCTTTTCATATGCCGATGTACCGTTTGGGAATTCTCCGTTTTCTCTCCCAACAAAGGCAGAAACTGGTAGTTTGTCTCCCTGCTGTCTGTTCATAACATCTGCGATGTTTTTAATGAATTCCGGCCTTCCAGATTCTTCCTCTCTCTTTTCATCTTCCGCATTCTTCCAAGATTCTGGAATCTCTATCTTCTTCAGTGCTTCAATACCGCTGTCTACTGCCTTGTAGTTCATCTGTACAACTTTCTCGCCTTTGGCACCGTAGGACTTAACTACTGCGTCCTTCAAATACTTGATAGCATCTTCTATTGGAACAACATTTGCGAGCTTGAAAAAGGCAGACTGCATTATCATATTTATTCTTGTACCAAGCCCTATCTCCATCGCGATCTTCGTAGCATCGATCGTATAAAACTCTATCTCGTTTTCAGCAAGGTATCTCTTCATGCCCCCAGGGAGATTCTTGTCGAGCTCTTCAAATTCCCAACTAGTATTGAGAACGAACGTTCCACCTTTCTTGAGTCCTTCAAGCAATTCATACTGATACACATAGGACTGCTTGTGGCACGCAACATAGTCGGCTTCATCAATTAGGTATGTAGACTTTATCGGCTTCTTTCCGAACCTCAGATGCGAAATCGTTACGCCTCCAGACTTTTTCGAATCATATGCGAAGTATCCTTGTGCATACATATCGGTATGATCGCCGATTATCTTAATTGCATCTTTATTAGCTCCAACGGTGCCGTCTGAACCTAGTCCCCAAAACTTGCAGCGTATAGTCTCCTCTGGAGCAGCGTTTATCTTCTCCTTGATCTCTAGAGAAGTGTTGGTCACATCATCAACAATACCTATTGTGAAGTGATCCTTCGGTGTCGAAAGCTTCAAATTGTCAAATACGGCCTTTATCTGAGAAGGAGTTGTATCCTTAGAGCCTAGTCCATATCTGCCACCGAAGATCTCAGGAGCATTCTTATCTCCATAGAAGAGAGTCTTGACATCTTCGTAGAGAGGTTCTCCAAGAGAACCGGACTCTTTTGTTCTATCAAGAACGGCTATTCTCTTCACCGACTTTGGAAGGACATCAAGAAAGTACTTTGCTGAGAAGGGTCTGTAGAGATGAACCTTGATGACTCCCACCTTTTCACCCTTTTTCATCAGGTAATCAATGGTTTCCTCAATCGTATCGGTGACAGAACCCATGGCAATAATCACGTGCTCCGCATCGGCATCACCGTAGTAAACAAAAGGCTTGTACTCTCTGCCGGTTAGCTTAGAGATCTCCTTCATATATTCGGCAACAATCTCTGGAACAGCATCATAGAAGCTGTTTGAGGCTTCCCTCGCCTGGAAGTAGATATCGGGATTCTGTGCCGTTCCCATTGTCTTTGGATGATCGGGATTCAAAGCCCTGTCTTTGAACTCCTTTAGCGCTTCATAGTCGAGAAGTCCTTTAAGGTCCTCATAATCCATAACTTCAATCTTCTGCACTTCACTCGATGTTCTAAATCCGTCAAAGAAATGAAGGAAAGGAACTCTTGACTTAATCGCCGAGAGGTGAGCCACAGAACCGAGATCCATTACTTCCTGAACACCTCCCGAGGCCAAAAGAGCAAATCCAGTCTGCCTTGTAGCCATAACGTCAGAGTGGTCTCCAAAAATCGAAAGAGCGTGGCCGGCAACTGTTCTAGCACTTACGTGGAAGACACCGGGCAAGAGTTCTCCGGCAATCTTATACATGTTCGGAATCATCAATAATAATCCCTGTGACGCTGTGAATGTAGTTGTAAGAGCGCCTGCAACTAGTGATCCGTGAACTGCACCGGCTGCACCGGCCTCTGACTGCATTTCTATTACGTCAACCGGTTGTCCAAAGATATTCTTCATTCCATTTGCTGCCCATGCATCCGCAAGCTCCGCCATTGATGAGGAAGGGGTAATAGGGTAAATAGCTGCAACTTCCGTGAAAGCATAAGCAACATGGGCGGCAGCAGTGTTACCGTCCATTGTCTTCATTACTCGTACCATTTTAAACCTCCTGTAATCCTCGAATTGTTTCTTGATCTATCTAGCATTACATAAAAAACCAAGTAAGATCGAAGTCTTCAGCTATATTATAGAACATCTTCCCAAAGCTTTCACAGATCTGACTTTTCAATTTGGCAAATAGATACCACTGTCCGCAAACCTACAGGTTTCTCTTTCCTCTTGACTGAATAACAGTTGGGGATTCAGAACATCGAGGAGGAAACTTGCAGTCTCCTAGCGTTAAGCGTAAATCTATTTGTTTGCAAGGGAATCGCTTACTCTATGAAAGTTACCAAATACAGGTCGAAGACCCACGAAGCTCCATGAAGACAAAACATCTCTTTTGAACTACCTAACAGATCAGCGTCTATGTTTAATTTCAGACTTAGCTCTTAATTAAGATCTGTTCTATGTAGCCAATC
>WOZY01000004.1:3645-5071 GCA_011620045.1 Mesotoga sp. | reverse complement strand
CTCTCTACCTCACCGTAGTGCCTCGGGCTGCCTCCGGTTGGTTCACACACAAAGATCGCATTTGTGCGTTTTCTCATGGAAATGGCATTGAGAACTGCCGAAGAAAAGGTTCCGCGATCGATTGGAACAAAGAGCTTTCCAGTTCTGTTCAGTCTCCAATCTATCATCATTCTTAGAATGAAGGGTTCCAGAACAACCGAGCTCCCTCCTCTATTTCCCCTAAGATCAAGAACGAATTTGTCTACTGGGTTGGTCCAGGTAAATAGAAACATTTTGCAATTAAACAATATGAACGGGTTTCCTTTTTCCGAACCACATGAAGCATAATGAAAGTGGAGTGTCTTTGAATCAGGGTAGTACTGATACCAGTACTTCCTTCCTTGATTGGTTCTGTCTATCTCATCCACTCTCTTCTGTATCCAATGGAATCCTTCTTGTTGAGGTTTTATGGAGGCTTCAATTATCTCTCCTTCCTTTTCGACCTTAAGAAGAAGATCTCCAGACATGTCAACCATTCCCAGACCCTTCATAATCTCTTCTTTATTCAAATAGTCAGAGTGAGAATGGAGAAATCCCCACTCATTGTCATATGATACAACCTTCCTCAACCTTTCCAAAGCGTATTCGACTTCCATGCCCGCAATCTCAACTACTCTGCAGTTCAGTAGATACTCTTCACTATCCGATGTGGCAACTATATAAAGCCCATCAGTGAACCAGTAAGTGTAAATTGGATACACAGCAAGCCTGCTATCAGGATAGATCGCCGTGTGGCCGTCTCCAACCGATGCGACGATCTCTGTAAGCCTTGTGTAGATCTCGCTGAACGACAGGTCCTCCAGATCGCGATCCAGGCTTTTCAGAAGGCCTCTGAACGTACCCTCATCCGTATAGAAAAAAGGATTAGGGTGAGTGCTCAGCAGCTTCTCTTCGAGAAACCTGATGTCCTGCCTCCACTCCTCTGTACTTAGATCTTCCAGGCTCTGAGCGAAAAGTGTCAGTGCTAGTGAGAACAGAAGGAAACACACGGGTAGAATTCTCTTCATCTTCACCATCCCTTCTGATATTTGATGAGATTTTATCATTTACGTTAGGCCTGACAGACATCCAGCCAGTTGTTCTCAAGAAAAGAGCCTTCTTGAATCAACTATGTATAATTCTTACATGAGTAGTAATAGACCAATAAAGCCGAACCTTTGACATCGCAGCATTTGACTCATGCGACAGACAGCCTGCTCTCTGCTTGATAAGTCGATTCGCAGAATTGACAAGGCTGTTATCGAGAGCGTGACCTGACGAAGAGTCCAGACTGGCAACGGCGGAGAAATATCTCCTTCGTCAAGCATATCAGGCGTCAAGAGAATGAAGAAAGTGATTTTCTCAATCCTGGAGGGGAGGGCTCAATCTTTATCCTGTGGACTCTCAT
>WOZY01000004.1:0-3545 GCA_011620045.1 Mesotoga sp. | reverse complement strand
TACTCCCTTCTGAATCAAGATTACCGCAATCTCGAATTGATCGTACTCGACGATAGCTCATCTGATGCCACACTCCAAATCCTTGAATCAATGACAAGCGAGTTTAGCAACCTCAGAATAATTAAAGGAGAAGCTTTGCCCGAAGGATGGCTCGGGAAACACTGGGCATGCCATCAGCTTGCAAGAGAAGCGAAGGGAGAGATCCTCCTTTTTACAGATGCCGATACCGTTCACGCTTCCTCCACAATTTCACACACTGTAAGCGTCATGATTAGAGAAAAAACAGATCTATTGACGGCCGTTGTCAAGGAGAGGAGCGACACGCTAGGTGAATTGATAACTATACCATTTATGATTCACAGTGTCTTCTCGATCTTTCCGCTCGTAATCGCGTATGGAAAGAGGTTTAAATCACTCGCGGCAGCCAGCGGGCAGTTCATGATGTTCAGAAGGCTATCCTATCTCACAGTCGGAGGCCATGAGGCCGTGAAGGACCACGGGGTCGATGATATCTCTCTTGGCAGACTGATAAGGCAGGAATGAAGTGGAGATTGTACGATGCTTCCGATCTTGTAGAGTGCAAAATGTATGATGGATTCAAAGCTGCATATTTGGGGTTTCTCAAAAATTACTTCTCCCTCTTTGACTATAGGATAATTCCCGCGACCTTTGTTTGGAGTTGGATGCTAACTTTAGATTTCTTTCCTCTCATAGTAGCTTTACTATTCATCTTTGGAGTTGCCATTTCAGAGTCTGTAGGAATTCTGTCTTTGATTAGCCTGACGCTCTCGTTCAGCATGTGGTTTCTCGCCAGCGCAAAGTTTTCACTCAGGCCCCTGATAATTTTCTTATATCCGCTAATCACAAACATCTCATCAATTATCGGATTCCATTCGATAATTGCTCACCTTTGTGGAGCTGCAGAATGGAAAGGTAGGGTCCTTGTAAAGAAGAAATCACGCTTATTTTAGTGATCGTCTGAACCGACTACTGAATAATCATGTAGAATCGGTTCGTATGACACAACTTTCTGAGGGAATGGTATTTTGAAGCACTGGAAGATCTGGTTGATTGTTGCCGGCATAATCGCCTATGTTTTTTTGATAGAACCAAACCTCCTGACGATCGAAAGGCTTACGTTCTCGGAAGAACCTTCGGCGAAAATTGCCTTCTTTGCCGATATCCATATCTGGGCGAAGAAACCTATTCACGATCATCTCCTTGAAAGGCTCGTTGAAGAAGGTGTAGATCTGATCCTTTTTGGGGGCGATGTTTTGTCCCCTTACACAGATATGGAGTACATGAAAAGTTACTTCTCCGAACTTGCCAGAATAGCGCCGGTATATGCCGTCTACGGCAACTGGGAAGAATCGGAAACAGACGTAATGGAGAAGATCTATGAGGAACTGGGAATAAACGTGGTCCATACCCGTTCAGCAGTAATCCAGATTGCAGACAAGAAACTGGGATTGACGGGGACTCCGTCTCACCATTACTTTTCATGGACTAGATTTCTGCCCGAAGACAATTACGATCTGAAGATACTGATGGTACACGCGCCAAATCTGCTTGAAGAACACATGGACATTCTTGAGGGGTATGACCTGGTACTGGCCGGTCATACACATGGAGGCCAGTTCTATATACCCTGGTTGACCGAGACTATACTGAAGACTACGAGAGGATTCAGCGGAGACTTCTTCAGAGGTCTCTACAAAACCGACGAAACAGAGATTTACGTTACCAGGGGAGTCGGAGGATGGTTCCCCGGAAGACTGGCAAGCCCTCCAGAGATCTTATTCATCGAGTTCTGAATTCCGCCGAGTGTTCATTCGATTGCTCCTCAGTTTCTGCTGTCTTCATCTCTTTCAGCCCGATTTCTCAAAGCTGGCTTCGAATCTATGTAATACCATGATATAATCGATCAAATTTTCTTTCTCCCATGGAGGTTAATATGTTCTTTGCGATAATTCCGGCCGTTGTTTTCGGCTGGGCATTAGGGGCAAATGACGCTGCAAATGTCTACGGTACGGCCGTTACTTCGGGACTTGTGAAATACCGCCTGGCGGTGGTGTTGTCCGCAATATTCATACTAATAGGCGCTCTTCTGGAAGGTTCAAGGGGTCTTGAGACTATTTCCAGCGTCAGCAGCCAGACACTCATTACTGCTTCCGTAAGTACCATTGGTGCGGCTATCTCTATGACGTTAATGACTTATTTGGGAATCCCATCTTCTTCATCTCAGGCAATGAT
Organism: Mesotoga sp.; assembly: GCA_011620045.1. Lineage (GTDB taxonomy): Bacteria > Thermotogota > Thermotogae > Petrotogales > Kosmotogaceae > Mesotoga. The sequence goes on along the minus strand of WOZY01000004.1, from coordinate 1,292 downwards.
GGGGGCGATTCTGGGAATCGGAATACTTAACTCCACAGTGGATTGGTCTGTACTTACGAAAGTTGTGATCTGCTGGATAACAACGCCAATCGGAGCCGCAATCGGTTCCTTCTTTCTATACAGGATTTTTGCAGTAATGTTCAGAAGAATAAAGACCGTTCAGGCTCAAGATCTTTCCTTGAAGATTGGGGCTCTAATAATTGGCGCGTATGGTTCCTATGCCTTGGGTGCCAACAATGTTGCGAATGTTACAGGACCCTTTGCCGGAATAATATCCCTGGAAGTAGCTGCACTTGTAGGGGGACTGAGTATTGCCCTCGGTGTACTTACTTTCAGCAAGAGGGTTATGTACACTGTCGGAAAGCAGATCACATCACTCGACCAATTCTCAGCTGTGATTGCTACCTTTTCTCAAGCGATTACTGTGTGGATCTATGCCTTGATTGGTGTGCCGGTCTCGACCTCACAGGCCATTGTTGGAGCGGTGATTGGTGCCGGGCTGGCAAGAGGTTCAAGAGACATCAATTACAAGACTCTTCGAAACATCGCTCTTGGTTGGCTGCAGACGCCTTTAATTGCCGGTTTAGTTTCCCTTGGCCTCTATCTGCTCATAAAAGCCGTCGCGGGCCTTTTCTGATTACACTCTTCTCTTAAGAACAATTATCTCCATACGATCGGAGCAGTCCTCAGAGAGATTCGCAATATCGCCAATTGAAAGAACAAGTTCGCGGAGCTGCCTTTTCTCAGCGAGTGAGAGATTCATCTCGAAGATCTTCTTGACAAGCGCCCGCTCATGACTATCCTCAGTATTCTCGAGGCGTTCCGTTTCCTTTATCTTTTCTTCAGCGACACTTAGCTCTTGGAAGAGATTCACTGCCGCCTCCTTGGACGCCTCAAACGTCTCTGCTGCAAGCTGAACCAGCTTCAAGAGGTCTGTTTTCAACTCAGAAGGTATTACAAGATGCTGCAACACAATCTGATCAACAACATTCTCCGCCTCATTCGCCACTTTGTCGAAAGACTCTGCAAGACCCAGGAAGTCGCCACGAAAATTTGGGAGGAACGCTCCCTGATACATCGAGTTTTCCACTTCGCGTCTCTTTGCATCGGCGGCCGACTCCATTTTTCGCACCTCTTCCGAATAGATCTCCACAGAAGATAAATCATCATTCTGGCTGGCAAGAAAGACCTTTTCAAGGTTTTCCAGGGTTCTCGATATAAAATCCAAATGCTCATTGAACAGCTGAATGATCGCCATTTCTTTCTTACCAAAAAACATTAGAGGTCCACCT
>WOZY01000254.1 GCA_011620045.1 Mesotoga sp. | reverse complement strand
CTCTACAGTCATTTCGGCCATGAGAGACGGTGGCTTCGACGGCGTCTTTGCGTCGAATCGCGAAGAACTCGAGACTCTTTTGGGGCCAGGCCTCTTTCCTTCATCGGGGTACAGCGACGGCTCCTATGTAAGATACGTCGAGCCGGACGTCTATATTGAGTTTCTCGATGAAAAGTTCATAGTCACCGTCAGGGATTACTCGCTCGTCTTGAACGTTGATGAATCATATGAAGAGATACTGGAACGTGGCGAAAAGGCGGCAAGAAAATACCTTGAAGACAAGCTCGAAGAAGCAAAGTTTTATATGACGGCCCTTGAAAGAAGGAAGACGACGCTGATCACAATCGGAAATGAGATAGTGATGAGAAATGCGCCCTTTCTTCTGAAAACAAGCGACAAGATCAGGCCTCTGAAGATGAATTCGATAGCAGACAAGATCGGCGTCGTAGTCTCCACCGTCAGCCGCGCCGTAAAGGATAAGTTTGTTCAGACTCCTGTCGGTACCTTCCCGATCAGGTACTTTTTCGGCAACGCACAAGAAAAGGAACAGGCCCTAGAAGTGATAGCCGAGATCGTCCGGGAAGACCCCGAGATTTCAGACGCACAGCTTGTAATTGAACTTAAGAACAGGGATATCTGCATCGCCAGGAGAACCGTTAACAAGTACAGAAACCAGCTTGGACTTGGAAAATCAAGATGATGTCAAAGGCAGCGCTTTTCGTCGGTGGGGAATATATATCTTCTTCGGAATTCTACCTGAGAAAGTTGCAGGAGACTTCTTTTGTGTCGGCCGCCGATTCAGGCGCCGAAATGCTCAGAACTCTTAGAAGGCATCCCGATCTCCTTGTCGGAGACATGGATTCAATAAGTGAGACGACTCTTGATTGGTGCAGAAGCAAAGGGTCTCTGATTCTAATCTATCCGCCTGAAAAAGACGACACAGACACCCAGATCGCGCTTCAGGCTCTTGAAGAAAGGGGTATAGCGGAGGTGGAGATTTTCGGCGCCACAGGCCTCCGGCTCGATCACTTCATGGGCACTCTTGCTTCAATCTACGGTGTGCGAAACACCTTGAAAGCAACAATGGTGGAGGACAGCGTGGAGATCGGAATGGTATCCAAAGAGCTGGTTTCTTCAGTAGAACTCGGTGAAATCTGGTCTCTATTCCCCTTCGGAGGACAGCCGACAATGATCAGTCTTAAGGGCTTCAAGTACTCTTTGAGAGATGCCTTTCTCGAGCACGGTAACACTCTGGGTGTTTCAAACGAGACGGAAGAAAGAGAAGTTCAGATACTCTGCAAGGGAGGTACTGTTTTATACTTCAGATGGTTGAAAAGGCAGTAGTAATTTCGGATACACACGGCTCTCCTGGACCAGTGAAGAGAATACTTGAGAGAAACGGCGAAGGCCTTTTGATTATTCACTGCGGAGACTTCCTGTATCACGGCCCCAGGAATCCTCTTCCTGGTGACTACGATCCAGAAGAACTTGCTGTGCTTTTGAGACAGTATTGCCGAAGAATCGAAGGCGTGAGGGGGAACTGTGACAGCGAAATCGATCTGACGCAGATCGGCTTAGTCGACCTGCCAGAAGCGCGTACGCTCGTCATAAACGATATTCAACTCTTCATTTCACATGGCCAAAGGGAGTTCGGTCTTCCCTTCGAGCAAGGCATAATCATTTCCGGCCACACTCACATCTCCCATCTCTCCAGAGAAGGGAAGCTCATATTTCTTAACCCCGGCAGTCCCTCTATTCCCAAAGATGGAACCGGTGGATCCTACGCAACAATCGACTTCGTAAAAGGAGTCATATACCTCAAGAGCATAGAAGGCCTCGAACTCAAAGCAATGGCTCTTTAGGAGCGCCCGCTTTCCGTAAACATGTTACTGAACCCATGATATAATAAGTATCTGGGTGATGAATATGGTTTTGAGATGGCATGGACATTCCTGTTTTTCGCTTGAGTGCGACGGAAAGACTCTTTTGATCGACCCCTTCGACGAGGGTGTCGGTTATGGCATGCCCCAGGTCAGGCCGGACATTATTCTGGAATCTCATCAGCACCATGACCACAATGCTCATGATAGATTCGAGCAGGGATTCGTGCTGATAAACGAAACCGTCAGCAAAACTGTGCAAGGGTTCAAGATCGAAGGTCATTCAGTATTCCATGATGACGTACAGGGAAGGAAACGCGGCAAGAACATAATTTTCGAAGTTACGACTCCGGACGGATTCAGGGTCGTTCATTGCGGCGATCTCGGCCACAAACTTGATTCAGAGCTTCTGGATCTCCTGAGGAGCCCCGATGTTCTGCTTGTTCCCGTGGGAGGGATTTACACAATCGACGCGAAACAGGCAAGAGAGCTAACAAGAGATCTAGCTCCCTCGTACGTTGTTCCAATGCATTTCAAAACAGAAGCCCTGGCCTTTAAGCTGGGGAGAGTTGATGACTTTCTGTCTGGCGACCCGTTTGAACAGCTTGAAGAACTGAAGCTGGAAGAAAAGGCCAATGTGGGAACCAGGATAGTCGTCCTCAATTATCGTTGATCGAGGGCATAATATGGATGAAAAGAGAATTGTGTCTCTCCTTGGAATTGGAAGAAGAGCAAACAAGGTTGTGTTTGGTAAAGAGCAATTAAGAAGTTATTTGAGGCAGCCGTTTAAGAGAAAGTTTCTCATTCTGGCTTGCGATACCAGCGATTCGATAAAGGAAGACTGGATCAAGAGATGCAAGAGCCACGGGGCAAGCTGTATTCTCCTCAAAGAACACGACCGCGTCGCTCTGGGAAGGGCCATCGGCAAAGACAACATCTCTGCAGTGGCAGTTGCCGATAACGGCCTTGCAGACGAAATCTCAAAGATAATGACACAGGCGGGAGGTGACTGAGCTATGCCAAAAGCCAGAGTGTACGAACTTGCTAAGAGACTAAATATAACGGCAAGAGAGCTGCTGGATGAACTTGAGGAGCTCGGTGTTACCGTCAAGAACCATATGTCGGTTCTTGACGAGGAGACCGTGAATATTATAGTTGGTCTCTACGAGGAAGAAAAAAAGGAACTCTTAAGGAAGACCGAAAAAGCAAAAAACAAGATTCAGGAGAAAGAAGTTAAGAAGCTTGAAAAAAAATTGGTCTCCAAAGAGGAGCCCCCAGTCGAGAAGAAAATTCCGGTTGAGCATAAAGTAAGAACCATCACGCTAAAGAGCAATGAATTCAAGCTCGACGTGCTCGCCAAGAAGATGAACGTTCCAATCTCAAAGGTGATAAAGGATCAGTTCATGAACGGGATAATTCTTCGTCCGGGACAGGTTCTTTCGCTTGAAGATGCAATGAATATCGCTAGGAACTATGAGTGGGAAGTGGAACTCGTTCACGAAGAGGAGATCAACCCCTTTGAGAGCATCTCAAATTCTTACGCCGAAATTTACAAAGAAAGCTCAAGACTGGTCCAGAGGCCACCGGTTGTAACTGTTATGGGGCACGTTGACCACGGAAAGACTACGCTTCTTGACAGAATAAGAAAGTCCAAGGTCGCCGAAGATGAAATCGGAGGCATTACGCAGACAATAGGTGCCTACCAGGTCGAGATAAGAAACAAGAAGATAACGTTCATTGATACGCCCGGTCACGAGGCCTTCACTGAAATGAGAGCCCGGGGAGCTCAGGCAACGGATATCGTAGTTCTTGTAGTAGCGGCCGACGACGGAGTTATGCCGCAGACGATAGAGGCCTACAACCACGCGAAGACCGCAAATGTGCCCATAATTGTTGCGATAAACAAGGTGGACAAGCCAAATGCAAACGTAGACCTCACGAAACAACAGCTCGCGTCGAAGCTGGGGCTCGTTCCCGAAGACTGGGGCGGGGATACCGTAACCGTTCCTGTGTCTGCGAAAACAGGCAAGGGCGTCGAGGATGTTCTGGAGATGATCCTTCTTGTGGCCGAAGTGGCAGATGTGAAGTGCATTCCCGAAGGAAACGCGAGAGGAATCATTATAGACTCAAGACTGGACAAGGCCGTAGGGCCCCTGGCAACTCTCATTGTAAAAGACGGAGTCTTGAGACCTGGCGACTACGTTGTTGCCGGTTCTGCCTCAGGCAGAGTGAAGGCACTGATTAACGAATATGGGAAACGAATCAAAGAGGCCCATCCTTCAGATCCTGTGCAGATTATTGGCTTTGACGAGGTTCCCGATGTCCACAGCGTTGTGTACGCGGTTGAAAACCTTGACACTTCACGATCGCTCGCCGAATACGCAAAAAAACAGGCTCAGAAAGAGAAGTCGGTTACCACCAGGCGCCACATCAGACTTGAAGAATTCCTCTCGATGACCGGAAACACCGATGAGAAGAAGGATCTAAAGCTGATACTGAAAGCCGATTCTTTCGGAACAGTTGAGGCTCTGAAGCAGGCAATGGCCAAGCTAGAGAATAACGACGTCAGGATTGAGGTCGTCCATTCTGGTATCGGCTCTGTAAACTCGAGCGACGTAATGCTGGCATCTGCCTCCGACGCCGTAATAATGGGCTTCAAAGTTAAACCCGATGCCCTGGCAAGACAACAGGCAGAGGTAGAGGGAGTCCAGATCAAAGTCTACGAGATCATCTTCAACCTGATAGACGATCTCAAAAAGGCGCTCGAGGGTCTCCTCGAACCCGAGGAAGTCGATGAAGTGATAGGCCACGGACACATAAAACAGTTGTTCAAAATCAGCAAAGTTGGGACTATCGCCGGTGTCCAGGTTGACGATGGACACGTGCTGAAGAAGGGCAAGATGAGAGTTTACAGAAAGAACGAGGAAATTGCAGACGTCAAGATTGAAGTACTCAAACATTACAAAGACGACGCGAGTAGGGTAGATGCCCCAAAGGAATGCGGAATAAAGGCGCTCGGCTTCGATGATTTCCAAGAAGAGGATCGGCTCGAATTTCACAGCAATAAGAGCGTAAAGAGAACAATAGATTTCACCGAATAAGTCCCCTAAAAGATTGAAGAGGTCCCCCTAATGGGGACTTTTTTTGCATACTTGAGAGGGCGGCCGGGGTCGGGGGTTGCAGGTTCGAGGTTGGAAGAGCAAAAGGAACTGGTTGTCC
>WOZY01000030.1 GCA_011620045.1 Mesotoga sp. | reverse complement strand
GGATGGCATAGTCGTGGTTGTTCCTGAACAACTGGAAAGATTTCCCAATAAGAAAGAAGTCGCCATACTGCCTAATTATCCAGAAACTGAGTTTCTGGATTCGATGAGCAAGAACACAGATGAGGAGAGAGTTCGATTCGTCTATTCCGGTTCGATAGACGTAGACAGATCAATCGAAGAAATGATAGATGCTTTCATTATGTTGCGTAACAAGTACAACATTGGTCTCGACTTGCTTGGACCAATTCACAATGAAGAGCTGAGGAAATATATAAATGACAAGCAGAAAGAAAGCGATGCACTAATGTACAGGGGAGTTCTGTCTTACAACGACGCGATTGAAGTTGTTTCACAATGCAATATTGGACTGATGGTAATGCATAGAGGAAGAAGTAAGGAGATATCTTCGCCACTGAAGATGTTTGAGTATCTCGCGCTTGGATTACCCATAATTGCTTCTGATTTCAAGAAATGGCACGATGTGCTCGATGAAAAACCATGCGCTCTTTTCGTTGATCCGGATTCGGCTGAAGACATAGCCGAAAAGATGGAGCTTCTGATCAAGGATAAGAATCTAAGAAGTCAAATGAGAGATAACGCAATCGAGATCTCAAGAAAGTATACATGGAAATCTGTAGAAGACCGCTTATTAAAGCTGTATAGGTCACTGTGACGGTTGCCCGGCGACTATGTTGGGAAAGGTGGCGAATTTTGAAGACACTTGTTGGCTACAATCACTCTTGGAAAGACAAGAGGGTGATGAGAACCGTCGAGACCTTCTCCAAATTAGACCATGTCTATTATCAGTTCTCTGGTGGCATTGATTTGTCAGCTGCTCAACGTAATTCAGACATTCAGAATTTCTCACTCTGCAGAGATGAAATGCCTGGAACAAATAAAGTGATCAAGCGGACCCGATTAGACCAGGAAATTCTAAGGCTGGTTGAAGAACTGGATTGCGACCTGGCATATTTTCACTCGTTCCCAGCTTCCCAGCCAGCAAGAATCTTTCGTGAAGTAAAAAAGTCAGGGAAAAAACTATTGTACGATCTTCATGAGATTATGCCGGAGAATTTCTTCCAGAGAGACTCTCTTTTCTTAATCCAGTTCTTTAGAAAGTACTCATAACCCAACTCTCTTTAATCGATGGCGTGATCGGCGTATCAGAAGAGGTCTTGAGAAAGATGTTTGAGAAGACCGGGACTGAGAAACCCAAGTTATGCCTCCCGAACTATGCAACTAGTGGTGTATCGCTAGAAAACTGTGTGAAGAACGCAGCAGAAATCGCTGTTGTTGGAGGCACCCATAGAAATATCTTGATAGACAGCAGTTTGCTGAACGAGATCAAGAGAAATTTCAAACTGATTTCAATAGGTACAACCTGCAACATTGCCGATGAGGAGCTGCCATTCATGAATTACAAACATCACAAACTAATGATGGGCAGAATATCGAAGGCAAAACTTACGCTACTAGCCTTTCAAACCAGATCGGATCCACAGTATGTTAATGATATCTACTCACTGCCAAACAAGTTCTATGACTCTTTGTCAGCAGGAACTCCCGTCATCATTTACAAAAGATTCGTATCAATGAAAAAGGTTGTTGAAGAAACCCAAACCGGTATTATTCTTGATCTTCTTGAAGAACCAAAAGATCCATCTTTGCTTCTGAATGCTCTAGACTCTCATGGTTGCTATTTGTACAATCTCAGAGCAAATTATGATAAGTTTGTGTGGGATAATTCAAAAGAGGATAGTTTTGTAGATTTCATCACTGCTATTCTGAATAGTCCAAAAACGAGAAAGTATGAAATGAACTAAAAGCCGGTATGATGGGTCATGAAGAGGTGTGAGTTGCTCACTAGGCTAAAGAGATACATTTCAATAAGAATACTGGGCAATCCCGATATCAGGAATCCAAGAGAAGATGATGTGGAACTTCACAAACCTTGCGATGTAATCGTTGACTGGCCTCAAGGCAAGAAATGCTTTCCAGACTATGAAACGCTTCTTCTCTGCGATGACAAGGTAATGTCTACATACTTCTTGAAAATCAATGGGCTACCCATTGCTGAAACCTTCATTTTTAACGATTACTATGAGATAGAACAAATGAAGACGAAACTCACATATCCGCTAGTTTCAAAACGCTTTCACGGGGCTAGTTCCAGGGAAGTAGATCTAATTGAAAACCCCGAACAGCTTACCAGATTTTCTCGCAAGGTCTTCTCTTTCTATGGCAAGAAGGCAAGCAATGCATACTATCGTCAGAAGAACTACGTTTACCTTCAGAGATTAGTGGATGGAGATGGTCTTGACATAAGGGTCAATGTTGCAGGAAACGTAGTAACTGGTTACTTCCGGAAACCCAAGAGGAACGACTTCAGAGCCTCGGGGAGCGGAATAGTCATAAAGGAAGATCTTCCTCTGGAAGCAATCGACATTGCTTTGGAGACGTATGGCCTCATCGGAAAGGCAATGCATGTAGTCGACATGATGAGGGACAGAAAAGGCAAATTCTGGATAATCGAAATCTCTCCTTTTATAGGAGTTATTACTCCGATACAGATGATAGCAGACAACATTCCCGGCTCTTATTTGCTTCTTGAAGATGGAACTCTTCATTTCAAAAAGGAGAACTATTGGCCGCAGGAATTGTCAATGAAGAACTTCTTAGAGCGGAACTACCTCCTTCCTGAAGCTGAATGGAAGAGCAATTACGTTCGTTCAGTAGTGTCTGAAAGGAAGCTCAAGAAGAATTTCAAAGGCTGAAAGCTTGATACTTATCGCGAATCTTTCGTATCAGCTATCCGGCCAATATGACTAATGGTGAGCCCATGAGTAGAGAGACGCCAAGCGTACTGATCTTCTCGGAGATGTTCCCAAAACCAAAGAGCTCTTCTAGCGGTATTTTCATAATCGAGAGACTTAAGGCTCTCCAGCGCTTAGGCATGCCATTCGATTTCGCTCCGGTTTCCACATTTGATAACTTGTCAATTAGGCTTTTGAAGAAGCTGAAAGGATACTCCCCATCTGAACCGATAAAATCGGTGCAGGTGAATCAGAAGCAGTACCCAGTACTAAATGTCTCTCTTGGCTTGAGAGATCGTATTGGGCTGATTACACAGAAAGCTAATTCGTGGGTGAAATACGCTCACGGTATGGCAACTACTATTGAGAAGAACAAGAAGCTCGAAGAATTCCGTTTGCTTCACGCTCACAGAGTCTTCCCGGAGGGATATGCCGCTATGCTGCTTTCTGAGAATTACAGCATTCCGTATATAGTTACCGCTCATGGCGGTGAGATTCACTCCATTTCAAACAAAAACAAGGCTTTCGTAAAAGAGGTTCTTGAAAAGGCAGCAAGGGTAATCTTTGTGAGCAAGGCTTTAATGAAAGATGCATGTGAGAAACTGGGTTACGACAAGTCCAATGGGATTGTCATTCCAAATGGAGTAGATACCAACGTATTCAAACCTATGGACAAAGAAGAGGCAAGAAAGAAGATGAGCCTGCCACTAGATAAGAAGATCGTGGGTTTTGTTGGTAACCTAATTGAAGTGAAAGGAGCAGATAGACTTCCAGCAATCGCGCGGGAGCTAATGAAACTTAGATCGGACGTATTCTTCCTTATTGTTGGCGATGGACCCTTAATGAAAACGCTGAGAGAAAAAATGCCCAGAGATAACACTCACTTTACAGGGAGAATACACCATGATCTAATGCCTTTAGCTCTCAATACCATGGATGTTATGGTTGTGGCTAGTAGGAATGAAGGGTTCCCGGCAACTATTCTTGAAGCAAGAGGATGTGGCATATGGGTGATCGGTAGTGAAGCCGGTGGGGTATCCGAGGCAATAGATTCCGATGGTATGGGCGGCATAGTTGGTGAAAACATAGAGAAGAGTCTTTCAGAAGCTATTGACAGCTCACTTGATAGAGGGCTTCACCTAGCTAGTTCCAGAGAAAGAGTTCAGATTCCTTCTTGGGAAGACACTGTAGAAGCAGAAGTGAGAGTCTATAGGGAGTGCATGGAATGAAAGTTGCGCTAGTCTCGTCAGATAATTCCTCAATTGTGCTACAGGGTGGAAAACACGTGTACCAATCCTTATTGGAGAAGTACCTTTTGCGCAGGCAAATCAACGTCAGAACCTTTTATCCTGGTCCTTCACATTACAAAATAACCACGCGTAGAGGACTGACGCTTGCTTTCAAATACGGTTTGCTTAGGTTTTGGGACCCGTTCGAACGAAGCAGAGTAAAGATTGCTGACTTGAGAAGCTATTTTCGGAAACTTGATCTGAAAGATGAAGATATAGTTCACTGCCAGGATGTAGTCTCCGCCTCAAGCGTTGAGTGCAGCAATAACGTCGTACTGACTGTGCATGGTTACTTTGCTTATGAGTCTTTGGCAAGAAACTTTAGAGGTAAAGAGTCCGAAAGAGAATTAGCAGCTGAACGTCTTCTCGAAATTGAAGAAGAAGCCTTCAGAAAATCTTGTCATATCATCTGTGTGGACAAAGAAAGGCAAAACTATGTTGTTGGAAAATTCAATATCCCTTCAAATAGGATCACCGTACTACATAATGCTGTAGATACAGAAGACTTCTTTCCTGTTTCAGATGAACAGAAAAAATCTATTAGAGAACAGCTCGGCTTGCCCGTAGATAGAACTATAATACTAATCGCTTCCAGGTTTTCTCCAGAAAAGGGGATTGCTTATGCAGTAAAAGCTGCATCAATGATGAAAAACAACAGTGACATCTTCTTTGTCTTCGCTGGAGGAGGACCTGAACGAGAAAGTATTGAATCTGTTGCAGAGGGTCAGAAGAACATTATTGTTCTTGACTCTGTACGTCACGACCGGCTCAGTGCGTTCTTCAAGGCGACTGATATAGTCCTTGTCCCGTCTATTACATACAATAACGTTCGTGAGGGTACATCGATGACCCTTCTTGAAGGCATGGCTTGCGGGAAGATAGTAGTTGCGTCACGAGTTGGAGGAATGGCCGAAGTTATCCAAGACGGACATAACGGTTTCTTTGTTGAAGAGGGCAGTGTAGAAGCGATTTATGATAAATTGGTCGAGTTGAGCAAAAGAATTTCCGATTATTCAATTGTGGGCAATAG
>WOZY01000051.1 GCA_011620045.1 Mesotoga sp. | reverse complement strand
CTCGAGAACTGCGACGGTATACGAAAATCTGCTTAGAGGTTCTGAGAACCACCTCAGGGCATTCCTCAGGCAGTATGAGAAACTTGCGGGAAGCTATACGCCTGAAGTACTCGATTCAGAAAGGTTCAACGAGATAGCATCTGGCAGATAGACTTAATAGTAATTCAGATTCACAGGGCGGACATTCCGCCCTTTCTTTTTGAAATTGGTTATTCTGTGGCTTTTAAAGACTTGTTCCCACTAAGATGATTTCAAGTATTAGACGACTTCCTAACCGTCCACGTAATGCATCATAATTAAATCTACTCAAGAGAGAGAGTTAATGCATCAAAAAAGAATCTACTCAAAATCGAGTTGAAGGGAATTGAGAACACCTCTCTTTGACTTAGATTTTAGTATTTGTATCGGACCATTGCTCATGACTCGTTAATGACATATAATTTTATTATCTGAACATAGAGGAGGGATACGGTGGTCAGGATAGTGACGGACAGCTCATGTGATCTGCCGATAGAAACGTTAAAGAAGTATGGTATTCCTTTTGCCTCTCTCAACATTTTCGTTGATGATAAGACTTTCAAGGAGGATATCGACATTACTCCAGAGGAGTTCTGGCGATTAATGGGCAAATCCCGTGAACTCCCGAAGACGTCTCAGCCATCACCAGCTGACTTTGCAGGGATTTTTGAGGATATTCAGAAAAAGGACGAAACTCCACTATGTATTACAATATCATCGAAACTCAGCGGCACATATCAATCAGCGGTCCTTGGCGCCAAAATGAGTGGAGGCAAGGCGATTGTATTCGATTCTCTAGCAGGTTCGATTTCACACGGTATCCAGGTGCTGATGGCCGCTAGAATGGCTGAATCGGGTGCTAAGTTGGACGAAATACTCGAAGCGCTAGAAGAGTACCGAGAAAACGTGAAGATAATCATCCCTCTTGCAACAGTGGAGAATATTGTCAAAGGTGGCCGTCTGAGCAAATTTCAAGGTAGCCTGGTCAACATATTGAACATGAAGATTATCCTGCACGGTATAAATGGCGAAGTAAAGCTCCTTAAGAGGGTTAGAGGAAGCAGGAGATTTAGAGAAGCAATAATTGAGTTGATAGCTGCTGCCTCAAGAACCGGAAAGAAGATTTTTGGCATTACTCATGTCAATAATCTGGAAGATGCTGAATTCTTTGCTTCTGAAATACGAAAACGCGTGCGAGATTCGGAGGTCATTATTGGAAAGATGGGTCCTGCAATTGCCACATATGCTGGAGAAGGCGGACTTATATTGGCGCTCTGAACTCACCATTTGGAGTAACCAAGAAGGCCCAGAAAACTTGAGATTACAGGTTACCGGTTGCAGTGACAGAAGAACAAGATTCTTAATCAAGTTAGAAGACAGAAAAACGTGATGCTGGGGAAGAGCGTGCCTGTATGCAATGCTGATTCGCAGTGAAGCATTCCCTGTTCATCGTTAGCGGTTATACTCTCAGCCTCGAAAGACGTTGAATCTGTTTTCTAGAAGAGTTCATAATGAGGTAGAATTAGCTTCCATTCTTTCAATAAACTGCCAAGTTTGCATTGAGGATCAAACGAACTAATTCATGCGTAGGATTACGAATTCGCCCCCGCAACTTCTGAAGAAAGAAGCTGGGCAATGAACTTGAGGGCCAATCAGTGGTTCTCACGATTCCAGCTTTCAGATTCCAGCGCCAAACTGAGGATGCTTTTGGCATCCTAAGTTGTTCTGTTGACAATCTTCCAGCGAGGATCGAAGATCTCTTCGTTCCCGGAGGTTCAGCACCAGCAAATAGCAGTTCTTCGAAGCACAACCCGGATACTTCCTGGAAGACAAACAGATCAACCAGAGCTGTGCCAGGCTCTCAAAAGAACGGCATATTCGTCGATAGTTGATTAGGAACTTCTTTGTCGGTTTTCTATGGCCATATCGGGGAACGACTGGTCAATGATGAACAGCTCTTGCTACATCTCTTCCTATCAAACGGCATGTGAAACTCTAGACAACGCTCCTGCTAATCGTCACGATATACTACGTTCTCGTCTTCTCGAGGTTGAATCCATTTCTCTCCCTCACTAATACCAGTAACCAAATATCCCTAGCGCAAATACTTGTCAAGAAAGGCGAGCATCGCATTTGCACCTCTTATCCTATTTGCTTTCTTTTTGAATCCATGGCCTTCATCATCGAATACTACATACTCCACAGGAACCCCATGCTCTTTTAGACGCTCGACTATCTCATCAGATTCTACCTTAAGTACTCTTGGATCATTTACTCCTTGAAGCACTAGAAGAGGCCTCTCTATCTTGTCGGCGTGAAAGAGAGGGGAAATGCTCTTGAGGTATTCTTCCTCTTCAAAGGGGTCTCCAATCTTTCTGTAAAGAAGATCTTTAACGACCTTCCACCAAGCAGGCACTTCTTTGAGAGTTCTCACCCAGTTCGAGACACCAAAAAAATCCGTACCCACCTTGAACTCCTTAGGCCTGAAAGCAAGTGCAGCTAGAACCATGAATCCACCGTAACTTCCACCATTTATTCCTATTCTTTCCTTGTCGATGAAATCAAGGGTGGCCAAATACTTAGCGGCGGCTACGCAGTCATCCAGATCTGCTTCTCCGTGCTTGTGATCTGCTGCTTTGAAGAAGCTCTTTCCGTAGCCGGAGCTTCCTCTGTTATTGACTGCATAGATAGCAAATCCATGATTTGCAATGAACTGGATTTCAGGACTGTATCTTGGCAGAGACTGACCTCCCGGTCCACCGTGAACCCATACAATCGCAGGTGCTTTCTCGTTTGGCGGAACATTTCTAGGAGGATAGAAAATCCCGGGCACTTGGAGACCATCGTATGAAATGAAGCGGAGTACCTTTGCTTCAGAGAGGTCATTACTGTTCACTTTTTCGCTCATGGAATCAGTGAGCTGCTCTGTCTTCTTTGTATTGAGGTCTATCATGAAGATATTAGGAGAGGAGGTTGCTGAGTCACAAAGATAGTACAGGAAGCGGCTATCCTTGCTGAAGCATTGATCGTAAACGACACCACCCGTCTCAACGGGAGACATCTTAGGGGAATTGTCTTTTGTGTCGATTATATGGAGTTCGGAAAAACCGTCTCTATTGACGATTAGCACAGCGGTTTCCCCGTCTTCTGATATCCTCCCGGCGATTATGTCCCAACTGAAGGCAAGGATCTCTTCACGTTCTTTTTTTCCAATATCCATTACCCAGAGTGTCATGAATTCCCCTTCAATGTCCGATATACAGTAAAGTTTCATAGAGTCTTTTGAGAAGAAGAGAGGTATGAAATTTGCTTCTCCTTCATGGGGGGACAGAAGTGTTGTTTCCCCGCTTATCAAGTCATGTAGATAGACATTAGAATTGTTTGCAGTCTCGGGCTTATGAAGGGCGAGAAACCTTTCATCATCCGAAATTGGACCCAGTTCATACAAGTCTTTATTTTCGAAGACTAGCTCACTTGAGCGATCGGCCTTATCAAACCGATAAAGATCGAATCTACTTCTATCAATCTTGTTCGAGTAGTAGTAAACACTATTGCCCACGCAGACGTGAAATCCTGACTTGGTATTTTCGAAAGGGGTTAGATCTTTGATTTCCTCTTCTGTTCCTAGATAGAGATGATGTAGTTCATCGCCGCCCTTGTCCATTGCAAAAATGAAGCTTCCATCTTCGTAGACGTAAGATACCAATGCGTTTTCGGTGAGTGATGTTAGCTGCCTGTGCTTTCCCGTCTCCTGATCTAGTTCAAAGATATTGTAGTTGCCCGTTTTGTCTGACGAGTAAAGAATTCTTTTGGAATCGGGAGATACCGCGAATGATGCAATGGTCTCGTTCTCCATAAGTTCTTCAATCGAGTACTTCTTCTCAGTCATTTAATTCCTCCTTGAATGTTCTACTGCGGAAAAACAGCGAATGATCATAGGGCATAGTTCTGTGTGGTCCAATGGTGTGTAAGGCTTCCTTATTGCAATCATATAACAAGTAGCCATCAGTTGGGCTTGATGGTTTCAGAGAAGTTCACTTTTCTTGTAAATAGAAGATACAAAGCCAAATTCCGTAGATTTGGTCGTCCTCAGGATTTGAGCCACTCTTTTCCCGATTAAGTACTGTATGGTTATACAAGGTCAATACTCACTCAGAGCCGTTTCTTGAGCCTACCGGATTCCCTTTGTAGTAAATTGTTGATTGGGAAAGTGATTCAAAGGATTCGAACCATTTGGCGGCCTGTCTCAGAGACGTGACATAATCGTTCAGTTCGCTCGCTCTCCAGCTTCACAATTTTCGAGCAAAGAAGCGCCGCACTCGCAGAATCACATTGCGCTGTCTTTCCGCGTTGGTCTATAAGGATCTCGTTTTTCTGGCAAGCTCAACGGAAATTGTGCTGTGACGAATCGTATTCGCCTAACTTCTTCTCCTTCTGATACTTACAGCTTGCATCTTGGGGCCGGCAGCAGATCCTTTTCAGAGAACTGTGAACCGTTGACAGATGACCTTATTCCTCTCAAATCTTGCAACTCGCATTTGAACCCTTCCGAGGAATAGAAGGTTTCTGACTCTAAGACGAAGAACGACGTTACTGGAGTGTCAAAAATGGAGTCACCAAAAGAAGGTTCAGATTTCGGAGTTCTTGAACTACTGCCAACAAATGGAAGTATCGGCATCTTTTTAGGTGACTCGATTCGTGGAGAGATAAGCGCATCCACAATCAATGGAACAGTCAATTTGAAGGGGCTTACCGCAGGTGTAATCAGTTCGACTTCAACTAGCTTGAGAGGCACTCTGAACGGTGGTAATGGGCTCCTAATAACTATGAAAACCAGTAATTCAAACATTACTATCGACAAGCGCGATGCTTAAGATTCAATCTGTAATAGAAAAGGGTGGATTTGAAGCACAATTTCATTTCCCGAACGCATTGTGTGGCACGAATCTTCAATAGTCTCAAAATGGTAAGCTAGACTGTCTTCTTTAAAATCCAAGATTGAGATTTCAAAAAGAGTTCAAAATCACAGGTTGTAACGTTGCAAGAGTTTTGTTTGCTTGCCGCTTACACGATAAGGTCTGGATTTCAGGATTCAGAGTGGGATTATCAGCCGAGTGTAGATGAT
>WOZY01000078.1 GCA_011620045.1 Mesotoga sp. | reverse complement strand
ATACCGTAGTTCATGATCAACTTCTTGGCATACTCCGTGGGTGAAATGAGAAAGTCAGCCGAAGAATATAGCTTAATCAACCTTCTTTTCAGCCAGGGAGCAATTGCGTTCGAAAAAGTGAACGAGTTTCTGAAATCCTCATAGGTTGTATGTGTGTGGTAGATAATGGGAATCCCCAACTTCTTCGATTTCTTGAGAACTCTTTCTGCTCCCGGTCCAATCGTGTTTATGTGGACGATATCGAAGCGGTCTTCTTCATTCGTTGTGTATTCAACACCCACCTTGTCAAGAGCAGACATCTGATGTTTGAGTGCCATTCCCACGCCCGACTTGCTGAAAAGCTTTTTACCTTCGGAATATAGCAGAACCTTCATCTCTACCTCCAGGAGATCTCCATGTAGATCGTTAGCGTAGCTTCGCCAAAGATGCCCATCTGCTAGAAGTGATCCTGTAACAGAAAGTAATTGCGAAACCTAAACCGAAGAGATCTCTGTTCTGTTGTCAGTCGCAATATACTACATATTTTGCAAACGACTCTCAAAGCGGCGAGATGCTCTTCAACGTCTATTTTACCCCATCTCGAAGCATTTAGCATATACTCTGTATTCAGTCCAAAAGGTTGACCCTACCAAACTAATTCGTCTTCTTATTTGTCCTAGTGATGTTTCATGTTTCTCGATTTGGGGAGAAGTGAACCATGCTTCACACATATGATACAGAAGATCTTTTGAAGCTTATTGGGTATGGAGTGTATGAAGCTAGTTATTAAGGTATACTAATGTGTGTTACAAATAAAGGATTTTAGACGAGTCGTAAGCAGCAGTTGCTGCCTGGATGAGTTTTTGTTGATAATGTTGGGGGAATTCCTATGAGATTTTTCATAACAGGAGAGAGAAATGCAGGAAAGAGTTATCTTGTGGAAAGAGTTAAGGCCTTGGCCAAGTTCACAGGTTTTGAGACGCGCTTTGACGAGGATCTTGTTGACCTTCACATTAATTTCTTTGGTGGCAATTCGTTTCTCATAGGTTGTAGAGACGACGGGCGATTGAGAATTGTTGAAGAAGGGTTCGTGTCAGCTGCAAGGCTTCTTGGAACTATGGAGATCCCGTCCAATCATATACTGATAATGGATGAGATAGGTTTTCTCGAGGAAGACTCCCCCGAGTTTCAGCAAGCGGTTGTCTCTGCGCTCAGGCGTGCCAGGCACTGTCTCTGTGTTCTCAGAAAGGGCAACTTCTCGTTTGTAGGACACCTGAAGGCTTCGATGGGAATTGGGAGCATCGAAATCACTCCTGAAAACAGAGAGGAAGTCTATAGCAGAATCGCCAGAGAGATAGAAAAAGAGAGGGCAAATCTACCCTCTCCTGGAGGCGACGAAGGGATTTGAACCCTTGAGTAGAGATTTTGCAGACCTCCGCCTTTGACCCCTTGGCTACGTCGCCCAACGAGATTTATTCTAGCATGTAAACGAGATCATTTCAACAAAAGGGCCGCTATAGGCGGCCCTCGGGGTGGAAAATTCTTCAGGAGGGAGGTTGGCTCCCCTGTTCTTTGGGTCAGGAACCAACTTGCAACAGGACGCGGGGACATCCTTTGCAACTCAATGATATATCGTTGCTTACCCAAAGCCAAATGCGAATTCGTCCGACCTGAAACGAGTAAAGTGATTTAGCACTCTTTATCTACACTATGAACACCAATTTGAAAGTATGCTCTTTGCTCTTGTATCCGTAATACTTAGAAACTCGTGCGAAAGATAGAGTTCTTGCGATCATTCTCTGCTGAATAAACAGGTCCGGATCACTTGTCAAGAACGAATTCTCTGAACCAAATGTAACTGGTAATCCCGAAAGTGGGAATTCTGAACACCGGATATATGGGAATCGAGCCATCGCCCGCCTGAAGGACATAATCGTCAAGATACTCGATCCTACCTTCCTTCGAGATAAAGAACATGCCGTTCGACAACGGAGTGCTGTAAAGCTCCATCGCTGATTTATCGGCTATCAGGTGCAACCAGGAGTATTCGTCAAGAGAGTCTGCAGAAGTGATTTCGTCGCCGGAGTAAAGCCATATGAGCTCAACTTCCGGTTTTGTGGAGTACTCGTTCCATGTGACAAGCTCATTCAAAAGGCTTCTCAGCCTCTTCTCTTCTCTGCTGGTATCTTCGCAATCACCTGTAGAGCATGGAAATCCGCCGGCGAAAACTTCAAGCGGTGTCTTCGAAGTCACTACTACAATGATGGGATTTCCGAGATAATCGCTCATAGAAAAGCTCTTTCCGTATACGTCTCTGGCTTCGAACAGAGGCGCGACCGAACCCTTTTTCAACAAAGGCCTGTTCTGGGCATCTTCATCGACCTGCTCGAATGTGACTTTTCTGCCGTCTCTGCTGATCTCGCTTACTCTGTAGTTCTTATCGTTGATTCTTATGACGCTGGTCGCTTCGAAAAGCTCGTGATTCTTATGAACCATGTCTATAGTTCCATCTCTGTCTAGATCTATTCCGATGAACACTTCGTCTATCTTATCGGCCAGACCATCTGGCGCAGTAGGAAACAGGGCGATCCCGATCAGCTCTCCATCGACTTCCAGGACACCTTCCCTTCTACTCATGAGTAAGTAGTCGACTTCGACGCCTTCCTTTTTTGGAAGGATCGCGTGAATTTCAAGGTCCTGGGTCATGTAAGATGAATTCCCGTTGGAAAGATATTCTACTCTTAACTGTTGACTGAATTTATAGGCGCGGCTTTCATTGATAACGGTCCCTCTATATTGTCCGCTTATCGGAATGTTGTTTAGAAAACAACCGTCATAATCGCTGTCGATCCAGAGGATCGGAGGCTCGACGTTCATGATCGCTATGTTGACAGTTGAATCCCCGATTCTGATCTGTCCGTAGAAAATACGCTCATCTGCGAGTGCGCTGACTCCTTCCGGTGGATAAATACTCATTTCGACATCGCTTCCGCTCGCGATGTAGGTCCAGCCCATCCGTTCCGTAAGGTAACCGGACAGAGTATCGGCAAGAAGCATCGCCGACGAAATCAACAAAACGACAAGAAAGATAGCTACCTTTCTAGCCATACGAATCACCTCCTCAATTCATTTGTCAAAGATCGTAGCAAAAGCAACTTTCACTCACAGCTTCGGCTTCAAAATCATCTTCGACTTGGAAGAAATAGAACATTATTGTGCATTTGTTACAGCTGGCCACGCCAAATCCGTCGCAGTCAATCGAGTATCTGCATTCTCCGTGAGCGCTTGCGTATACACTCAGAGGGTTGTTGTTTGCGTCGTAATGACGTGCTTCTGTAGAAATACAGCAATATACCGCGTAGGGTACAAATCTCATATTAATCGTCAACTCTTCGCTGTAAGAAAATTCTGAAAACAAGAAACAATTGCATTCATACAAATAGCAGCCTGGATCCTCCACTCTTGTGATCAGGCCGCCAGTTAGTCCAAGTGTCAAAGCCGACAGGAATACGAAAGAAAAAATCAAAAGACATCTCTTCAACATCAGAATTCCCTCGTTGCCAGTTATTTAAGGTACTAAAAAATAATATCATTATATATTGCATGCAGGAAAATATTACGTTAGTACAGTATATGTGATAAGCACTAAATATTCGTGATTGGCTGTCTTATGTTACTTAAATTGTAAATTATCACTGTAATATTGGTGATTATTAGGAGAAGTGCTCGATAGAATGTAGTGTACGTGATATGAGTGCTCATAGAATCATCAAAAGACATATGAGGCCATCTGCAGTTTTCTCCAGAATTCTGAGGCAGCTCACGGCGAAAGTTCCTGCTCCCATATTCTGGTTCAGTCTAGATTATTTATTACGGCTCACTTGATTTGACGGCAGTCATCAAACGGCATTCTACACGAACAGCAATATCATAAGGGCAGACCTGGCTATTGACAGATAGATGCTAGTAATGTAGAATCTCTTATGTTTGGGGACGTGGTGAAGTTTGGTTATCATGCCGGTCTGTCACACCGGTGGCCGCGAGTTCAAGTCTCGTCGTCCCCGCCAGAGAGAGTCCTTACGGGCTCTCTTTTCATTGATGGAGTGTCTTATGGTATAGTTTCGGAAGACACTTGCAGGGAAAAAGATCTTCCGGTCAATATCTACTTAACTTCTTTCAGGCTGCATGCGGTTAGAATATATTCAGGACGGTAACTTCAAGACTGTCACCGGATTCTTGGTCAAGCTGCTCTGAATGTGCGATGTCGATTTTGCATTTGAAGATTTGGAAAGCCAGTAAGAGATCGAACTCGCGATTTTTACCTGAGGGGAGTCTGTACTTCTATTCTGTTTTTCTATAATGATGGTTCGTTTTTTTGGAGGTGCTGGTAATTGCCGGCTTGTGTGAGGGTTCTGGGAATTGATCCGGGGTTTGGTATTGTTGGATACGGCGTACTCGAGATGAGGGCTTCAAAGATAGAACTCGTTTCATATGGAGCGATCAGAACCGAACCCGATGAACCGATTCCAGACAGACTTCTGAAGATCCATGATCAGCTGGAAAGACTTATACAGGAGTGCAGTCCAGACGAGTCGGCGGTTGAGGAGCTTTTCTTTTTCAGGAATGTCACCACCGCGATACAGGTGAGCGAAGCAAGGGGAGTGATTCTTCTTGCCATGAGGAGGCATGAAGTACCGATTTTTGAATATACTCCCCATCAAGTGAAGCTTGCCGTTACAGGTTATGGAAGAGCCGAGAAAGGACAGGTTCAGAGAACTTTGAAAACCTTTCTTCGGATGAAGGAGACTCCGAGACCCGATGATGCTGCCGACGCTCTTGCGGTAGCCTGGTGTCACCTTGCTGCAAGGAAGTTTCCCGGAGGTGTTCGAAAGGCATGAAGCTGTGCATGAGAGATTTAGAACTTCCAATAAAGAGGCTTCTATCGAAAATCATCGAAGCCGATTCGTCTGTAGAATGTGAAGGCATAGAAGTCTCGGAGATATCTATCGACTGCGATTCAAAAGAGATAATGATCAAGATCGGATGTGAGGTCAGTGTCGAGCTCAAGAATTTTTTGGAGTCTCTATTTCTGGAAAAGGCTTCTCAGTTTCTCAAATCCTCGGTCCGTCTCTATTTCCAGCCCGTGGACACTGGAGCAGTCAAGGCCGGTGAAGAAATACCGGAGGGAGTTAGTGATGC
>WOZY01000111.1 GCA_011620045.1 Mesotoga sp. | reverse complement strand
AACGGGGCTTACCATAGCCATGTTTGCCGTAGTGATTTTTGTAATCACTCTGATTTCGATAATTCCCTACTCTATGGAGCAGATGCTTGTCAAGAGTAGAGATGTGGTCTTTGCCGGCTTCGATGTGGGAGCCTTCTCCTTCACCGGGAATGGGAGCACTTCCTTCAGTGAATTGCAATCCCAGCCAGAAGTAAGAGAGATTTCTGCTGTCGCAGGGATGAATGTTGCAGTAAGGAAGGATGAACGGTACGATCTTGAGCAGATCTATTCGGTCGATGACAGTTTCATTGACAACAACAGGCTGGTCGAAATTTATTACGATGGAAAGCTAGATATATCAAGTCCGAATGATCTCTGGAAGTACCTCAGGGACAATCCCGATACAGTTGTTGTATCGAACAGTGTCCTGCCCGATGTCAAACCTGGAGATGTTCTTGAACTTAGAGGAGTGATTGATCAAGGAGATAGTGGAAATCGTGGCAGCGGTTTATTGCGGAGAAATGTCACCTCGGAGATGATTGATTCGAGGCCCGTCTACCTCAATGTAATCGCGACGATCCCGGAGAATACTATCTCTTTTTTGAATGGTCTACTTATATATAAAGAAAACGTTCCGACCGAGTTATCCGGGAATGTTGTTGAGAGGCAATACCTTTTCAACCTTGCGGGCGCTAGCGAAGGTGAAAAGAAGGGAAACTTTGAAACCCTACAGGACAAGTTCGTATCTGGCGGCCTCTTCCTGCTCTATGTAGATAACATAATAAACCTCACTTCAACCATGCTGCAGGGTACGATCAGCATTCTTAGATCCTTTCTGTACTTTGGGATGCTCGTGGGTATTGTCGGAATCGCGATCATTATGTTCAAGGCACTTCACGAAAGGAAGCGGATTATTGGTATGCTTAAGGCAATAGGGTTCACCAAGAAGATGGTGTTCTCCTCCTTTCTTCTCGAAACGTCTTTCATTGCTATTATTGGTATTGTCCTAGGGATAGTAACAGGAACACTTACGAGTGTAGAGATCTATGCGTCTCCTTTGATGGAGGGCATGAAGCTTTATATCCCGTGGGATCAGCTAACTGCAATGACGCTGATCTTCTATATAGCTTCACTTGTTTCAACAATTATCCCCAGTTATTCAGCCTCGAGAATCGTGCCTGCAGAAGCTTTGAGGTACTTCGAATAGGAAGTGTTAGATGAGCAGAATACTGGTGGTGGATGACGATCTGTCGGTAAGGGTTCTACTGAGATCGATACTTGCAAGAGATCAACATGAAGTGGTCGAAAGTGCAGATGGTAAGTCGGCGTTTTCCTCACTATCTAAGGGGAAGCCAGATATGATCTTGCTAGATTTGATGTTGCCTGACTACAACGGACTAGACATTCTCACCGAATTGAAGCAGGATCGAGAACTTGAATCTATTCCCGTTATTGTCCTTACTGGATCAGCGGACCGGGAAAGCAAACTTACCGCTCTAAGTTCTGGCGCTGTAGATTTCATCTCGAAGCCATTTCTTCCCGAAGAGGTTATTCTCAGAGTGAATACACAACTAAAGCTTCATGATCTCATAAAGTCATTGAGAATTGCGGTGGACAATCTTGAAAGCGATGTTCTGGCAGCGGGAAAGATTCAGAACGCATTAGTGCCTCAAAGTAATCCGCATGGCTTAGCCATAGAGTGGATCTATGAACCTTCTTATAGAGTTGGTGGAGATATATTCGATGTTTTCAAATTGAGCGAAAATCGTTTCTTTGTATATCTTGCAGATATGTCGGGCCACGGAGTGAATGCCGCAATGCTTTCTGTAATGGTCCACAGGTTCATTGAGGATTTCAGAACCAGTATGGGGGATAAGGATTTTGACCTGGGCGTTTTCATGAAAGAGCTCGACAAGAGCTTTGTATTCGAGAGATTCAACCTTTTCTTCACAATCGTTTCGTTAATCGTGGATCTTGAGGAAGGTATTGTCCTTCTTTCAAATGCCGGACACCCATCGCCATTAATGCAAAGAAATGGGTCTGTTGAATTACTTGATGGAGAGAGAGAAGGTCTGGTTGGTATAAATATGATTCGGGGAGACGTTGCAAAGATCCCTTTTTTCAATGGAGATCGATTGTTACTGTACACTGACGGACTGATAGAAGTAATGAATGAAAACGGCGAAATGTTTGGTGAGAATAGACTGATAGATCTTGTGAAAAGCTGTGCGAAAATCGATATCAAGAGAACCTCTTGGCGTTTGAAAAACTCATATGAGAGATTTAAAGGTGATATGCTTGCCGAAGACGATATTACGGCGCTGCTAATAGAATTCTAGTTTCGCCCCCTTACAAGAAATCTGTAAAACGAGGAGTTGAGTGAAAGATGTTTGAGTTCAGGTTGGCGAAGGATAAGATCGGCGTGATTTCTCTCGAGAAGAGGGCGAGAATTACCGGAGAAACGTCTTCAAACTTTAGAAAATGGCAGGATACAGTAGATCTTAAGAACTGTTCGAGAGTAATTCTTGATGGGACTAATATCGAATTCATTGATTCGATGGGCATTGCCGCTCTCATAAGCATTTATAAGACTATTGCGTCTGAGGGCAATGATTTGGTTCTGGTGAATCTCTCTGAGGAGATTAAGAAACTCCTTAACACACTGAGGCTTGACAGGCTTTTTATAATTAAGGACTGCAGCGTTGAAGAAGCTGTCAAGAATTCGTGCTGAATAATGGGTGAGAAGAACTACAGATTCATGGTCAAACCCGATTTGGGCAGAATAGATGCGTTCTCTGCGAAGGTATCCGATATAGTCAGAAAGAGCATGGGCAACGAAACCGGTTTCAGAGCCGGGCTCATAGTGATAGAGGCTTGCTCCAATATCGTAAAGCATGGCGAACTCGGCGAAGACGAACTGATATCCGTTTATCTCACTATTGGAGAAGACAGAGTGACTATTACTATTGAAGATACCTCCAAAAAGTTTAATCCACTTGATGTTGATGAGCCAGACCTTGAAGATCTCGAGCTTCTTCAAAGCGGCGGAATGGGAGTTTACCTCATTAGAAGGTTTTCAAGAGGGGTAGACTACTCTTACGAAAACGGCAAGAATATACTGAGAATCACAATTTGAACGGACAGATTTACAGCTATTTGACTTGATTATCATAGATATGCTATAAGTGAGAGATCACAAACCAGCAGGTGCTGAAATGAAGAACAGACTTCCTTAATAAATAGAACTGAATACTTCCTCAAAAAACATCGAAAGACTTCGATCCTATTCGGACATTCAATTCAAATAGTGTTTTGGCTTCAAGCCTCACTGGAGGTGATCGATTTGGTCCAAATATACAATCTTTCAATTTCGTTTGGAATTGTAGACGTTCTTAATAAAGTCAGTCTAGATCTCGCTGCAGGAGAGGTTTTGGCTGTCACCGGGGCAAACGGTGCCGGGAAGTCGACCCTGCTAAAATCAATCAAAGGTGAAATCACTCCCTCGGAGGGAAAGATATCTATAGAGCAGGGCGTCGACCCGCTTCTTGTTAGTCAAGAGACCGCAGTCTTTCCTGGGACAGTTAAGGAGTATCTTCTCGGGGCGAGAAAAGAGCTCTTCGACATCTACGAGAAATTGGGCAGGTCTGTAAATGATCCTATGACCTATGCGGAACTCATAAATGAATTTCATAATGTTGGGGGATTCGAGTTCGAAACAAAGATTTCTTCATCTCTAAATGAGTTTGGTGTCAATGTTGAAAACCTGGACTTTCCGTACAGGAATCTTTCCCATGGCCAGAAGAGAATTCTCTCACTCGTCAGGGGAGTTCTCTCCGGTTCGAATCTTTTCTTACTTGACGAGCCGACAAACCATCTTGACATAGAAATGACCTTGAGACTTGAAGAGATCATAATCTCACTCAGCGAAAGGGGTAATGGAGTTATTGTTGTAAGCCATGACAGGAGGTTCATCGACAAAGTCGCTGACAAGACGATCTATCTGAAAAGAGGAGAGGCAGTAGGAGTGCGAGGCGGTTATTCCGAGATGCTGGCGCATCTGGAAAGCGATTTCCTCTCAAGGAAGAAGAAAAGCGAAGAGATAAGTAAGAAGATACGTCAACTGGAACTCGATGCTACCAGGAGGAAGAGCTGGTCCAATTCAAGAGAGGCTTCAAAGAGATTCGCAAGCGATAAGGGTCATGAAGGACATATGGCGGCCAAACTAGCCAGACGTGCGCTAGCTGTACAGAAAAGGACCGAAAGACTGATCGGTGAACTGGAGTGCGAAAAACCGTTTGTAGAGAAGCCCGTTACTATCAGGATTCCTAAATATGGAGTTCCGAACAGAAAAATGGTCATGGTAGAGAACCTATCGTTCTCTTATGAAGAAAACGAAGTCATTAGGGAGGCCACTGTTAACATAGATACTTCCGATAGACTGGGTCTCATAGGGCCGAATGGTTCGGGGAAAACAACTCTGATGAAATGCCTTGTAGGAATTTTGGATCCGTCAAGTGGCAGAATGTACAGAAACGAGAGTGTAAACTGGATGTACATTCCACAGAATGTCACAGAACTCTTCGAAAGAAAAACTCCCTATGAAGAAATCGCCGACCTTGAACTGGAAGAGACTGCTGTCAGAAGTCACCTGGCCAATATCGGTCTCAAGGGAGAGAGGGCTTTCTCGGAGCTGAAAACGATGAGCTACGGCGAGTTGATGAGGCTTGCGTTGCTGAAATCTCTTCTTTCAAAGGTTGAGTTCATCTTTATGGACGAACCAACCAATCATCTGGACATTGAATCTCTAGAAGTACTTGACAGACTTCTCAACGACTTCTCCGGAGGGTTTTTCTTCATTAGTCATGACAGGCAGTTCATTGCAGAACATGGGGAAAAGATTCTCACCATTGAAGAAGGTGTTCTTAAGAGCTTCGAGTATTCTGAGGAGATTGATATCGACTCCTTTGTTCGCACAAAAGAGATTCTTACGGACTCCTACAATGAGTCGATCTTTAGGAGAAGCGAAGACAATCCTCTTTACAAGTCTCAGAAGGAAAAATGAAAGCTCGGCACCCGATGTGGGTCTATCGGTTAGAGAACCCGGAAAAATACGAGAAAGGCGTCTTCTGCATCGAGGAGCCGTAATGCATGATAATTAAATCTACTCAAGAGAGAGTTATTATGAGCCCTTTGATATATAATATTTCTAACTCTATCCAGGAGAAGGAGAGAACCCACATGCTAGAAG
>WOZY01000042.1 GCA_011620045.1 Mesotoga sp. | reverse complement strand
CTCGAGGGTTGATCTAATGTGCCCATAATATTCATGAGTGTAGATTTACCGCTTCCTGACTGTCCGACTATCGAAAGGAACGAAGACTCTTCGATTTCAAGATCCACGCCGTGAAGGACTTCTGTCTTCACAACCGTTCCGTAAACCTTTTTAATATCTTTGAGTTCGATTATGTTAGCCATTTCGTATCACCTCAACAGGGCTGAGTTTAGAGGATCTTCTGGCTGGAACCAATGCGGCAATAGTTGAAGCGCCAATGGCAATGAGCGCGGACATCATTACAAACCCATAACTCAGAGAGATTCTGATGATCGGTTCTCCGTCAGTCCCTACGGCAAATGTGGAGAACATTATTATAAGCAAGATTCCGAATGCAATTCCAACTACTGCTCCCACAATACCGAGAGCCAGTCCCTGAAAGAGAAAGACGAAACTTGACGTGGAATCTTTAAGGCCCATGGCTTTCAGGATTCCGATCTGCCTTGATTTCTGGACTACAGTTATTGCAAGGACGCTTGCTATTCCAAGGGAAACGGCTATGATCACGAACACCTGAATCATTATGCTTGAGACGCTCTGCCCATTCAGTCCGGAGAGGAGATCTTCGTTCTGAGATTTCCAGTCAGTGACCTGTAAAGCAGAGCCAGAAAGATGTTCTGAAATGACAGAGGCATTCTCATCAGCTCTGAAAACCTCATTCACTTGCATCTCTATCGATGTGACCGCATCACCAAGTTTCCCAACTGATTGAGCGGTGCCAATTGTTGAGATCAGCCAGTTCTTGTTAAGGCTCGCGACATCAAGATCGAAAACACCAACTACCTTCAGGGTTTCAACTGTTCTATCGGGAGTGAAGATTGTAATTGCTTCTCCAAGGTTCACATCGAGTTCATCCTTAAGACCCTTGCCGATAATGATTTCTCCGTCGCTTTCAGGAAGGATACCATCAATGAGACGACTATCTGTTCTGTAAATAATATGTGATTCGGGGAACTGCAGACCTCGGAGCAGAACAGATAAAGTCCTGTCGCCGCTACTTATGAAGACAGGAACATCTGCGCTTGCAGAAAGAGCCGTCAGATCGGTTGGCAAATCCAGAGAAGCGATTTCCGAAATTATGCTTTGCCAGTCTTCCACTCTGTTGTTTTCCGACGAGGAAACGGTTATCTGCGCAGAGCTTCCTATAGTCGTATCCACCAGGTCTTTTTGAAGTCCCTGGATAAGTGAGCCTATAAATACCTGAACGGAAACACCTATGGCAATTCCCATCACTATGAGAAGAGTTTGTGTCTTGCTAGAAGATAAAAAACGCATCGCAATCGAAAAAGCTAATCTCATTTCGCATCACGCTTCCCCAGAGCTAGAATATCTCTCGGATCTTTCAGGAAGATATCTGCGCCGACTTCCTTCCAGTAGTCGGGGTTATTTTCGAAAGCATTTCCACCCACGACAACCCTCGATTTCCCACCGGCCTCCTTAATTCGTGAAATCATCCTTCGAGTGTTTATTAGGTTGTAGTAGTTTGAAACGCTAATCGCAATATACATTGGACTCAGTTCTTTTGCAGCCTCAAGGAAGGTGTCTAGAGGGGTGTTTGCCCCGACGAATATTGAATTGTACCCCGCGATGGTGAAGATGTCCGAGACCATTCTAGCTCCGATCTCATGATACTCTTCGGGCGGACAAAGTACTGCCACCGTCTGATCATTATTGGTTGATCCATTATCTCTTCTTTTCTTCACAATATAGGGGAAGCAACATTCCAAAACTGTTCTAACAATCGAGCTCCTAATGTGTTCTTTCCATATGCATAGTCTGTCAGCCATATAATCACATTCCCAGCTTTCTAGGGCTGGCGCAAGTATATCCAGATACAAGTCAATCACTTCAATGCTTCCCGATTCAAGCGCCTCCACGCAAAGGAGAACAGCTCTTTCCTTATCCTGGGAATCGAGAGCATCGGCGAAACTACTTTTGATGTCGTTCAAAATAGCCTCCTTATTCAATCGAATCAAGCACTCTTACATCCTCTCGATCGAGGACAATGCTTGCTGCTTCGAGATTGGATCTGAGGTGTTCCAGCTTTGAAGCCTTTGGGATTACTACTACTCCATCTTTTCCCAGTAGCCATGCAAGCATCATTTGTTGTATGGATGCTGAGTATTTGCTGGCAAGTTCCTTGAGCAGTTTTTCGGTTGAGGTCTTTACAGCATTTCTTCTCAGTGGAGAATATGCTGTCATTGTAATTCCATGATTCTGGCAGTAGGGAAGAAGTTCATTCATTGCGAGTCTGTCGTCAATGTTGAAAAGAACCTGATTGTTTACTATCGGTTCTCGTGAAACGGCAACAGCCTTCTTCAATAAAGACGTATCGAAATTAGATACACCAATAAATCTAACTCTACCGCTCTGAACTTCTTCACTCATAGCTGAAAGCGTTTCTTCAAGGGGGACATCGGGATTAGGCCAGTGAATCAAGTAGAGATCTAGGTAGTCAGTTCTGAGTCTTTGGAGTGTACCATCGAGTGCTCTATGAAGTGCGGCTCTCTGCAAATGGCTGGGCCAGACCTTGGATGTAATGAATAGTTCATCTCTATTGAAGATGGATATTGCTTCTCCGATTAGTTCTTCAGTATGGCCTCCACCATAGTACTCAGCCGTATCGATGTGTGTGTACCCCATTTCAATTGCTCTTGACATAGTTTCAATATGATCCCTGTCTCTGGATTTGTCGGGGATATCTCTTCCTCCTACTCCCCAAGTTCCAAGTCCAACTGAAGGGATTTCTGCTCCTCTATTACCGAGAGTTCTATATATCATCTCAATCACCCCTATTCACAAGATTTTACCTTAATAATTTGAAAGATTATAGCTGGTTAAGAATGCCCATCTCTTCACGGTTAATGTAGGTAATAATAGTTTGAGGTATAATTAATCGTACGGGCTGATCACTTTGCAGAAATTGTTCTTAACGGTCTTTTACAAACGGCTTTTCCAGAAATCAGGATCTACATCTGGTACCTTCCTATGTTAGTTGTTAACGGAATCAAAGAAACCAGACGAAGGAGGGAGCGCCATGTACATTGTGTGCGATTTGAGGTATGCTGTGTCTGAAAGTAGATCCACAGAAGCTTTGAAAATGATACTTGAGACGCTCTCAAAAAAGTTGCTTCTGGGAGCCCAAGGTGACACGCTCAATATGAGAGCCGAGACGGAAGATACTGTCGCAGTTCAGATTATGGCTCTCAAAGGGTCTTGTTCTTTCGAAGAAGTAGTGCCACGGATCAACGAGTACCTTTCATTGATCTCAAGAGCGTTGGAAACAAATTTCCCCGATTACAGAGTAGTTAGTTCATACATCTATCCAGATGGTGAAGAAACGCCTTATCTACTCTGTTAAAGACATAAAAAGAGGGCCGGTGGCCCTCTTTTTTGTTTGGTTGATATATCAAAGAGATAAAAGTATAATGATTGCTTAGGTAATTATAATGATTCTAATTAGGGAGGTACATTATGTAAAAGAGAATTCCATTGATCGGTGAAAACTTTCCAGAAAAGAGAGTTAAGACGACTCACGGAGTCATAACTCTGCCGGAAGCATACAAAGGAAAGTGGTTCGTTCTCTTTAGTCATCCAGGAGATTTCACACCAGTCTGCACTACCGAGTTTGTAGGATTCCAGAAGAGATATGGGAAGTTCAAAGAACTCAATTGTGAGCTTATCGGTTTGAGTGTTGACCAGGTATTTCTCCATATTAAGTGGACAGAATGGATAGAAGAAAAGCTGGGTGTCGAGATTGAATTCCCTATAATTGCAGACGAAATGGGAGAAGTTGGAATGACTCTAGGCTTGATTCACCCCGCGAAGGGTACAAACACAGTCAGGGCCGTGTTCATTGCTGATCCCAAGGGAAAGATAAGAGCTATTCTTTATTACCCGCAGGAACTTGGAAGAAACATGGATGAAATCTTGAGAATGATTAGGGGATTCCAGGTCGCCGATAAGAATGGAGTGGCAATTCCTGCAGATTGGCCTAACAACGAAATTATTGGAGATCACGTAATAATTCCTCCCGCATCAGACGTGAAGACGGCCGAGGAAAGAAAGGGCAAGGAAGGCTGCTTCGATTGGTGGTTCTGTCATAAGAGCCTTTGATAGTCCAGGGAGCATATAATACAAAAAAGCGGGTGCAAGCCCGCTTTGTTTGTGTTGTAATGTCTGTAGCTCTTCAGCTTAATGAGGAGGCGTTCTCCTACCAGTTGATAATGTTATTCAACAACTTCCTGTTATCAAACAGATCAATGAAATCTCCGGAGTTATATCCCTCTATATCGTCTGAGAAGAGGTTAATATCGCCAATCGCTAAAACCTTTCCCGAACCGACCGAAGCCGCAGCGACGAGTGGAACTACTATAGCAACTTGGTTAGAGAATTCGGAAAGCGAATAACCGCTTCCTGCGGCCACACCGGACAAAGGCTCCTCGGCGGGTACACCTAACGGGACATATGAGGTTGGTTCAGCATATGCAATTGTCTGGGCCTCTCCGGATGTGTTCAAGGTTGATGCGGCTATCAGTACTATCTTGTTTAGACCAGTAGTTAAAGGGTGAGCATTGAATTTGGTCGTTGTGACCCATATTTCCTCATTATCGTAATTGTTTGTATTGTCATGCAGAAGGTTATTATTAAACTGGATTCCTACTTCGAGGTAAGAGGCTATGGCATTTAGTGGAGCATTGTTATAGTATGGATAATACTCTCCCAATAACAACACCTTTCCTCCCCTACTCAAGAGTGTAGCCAGCCCACTCATTTCATTGACCGAGTAAGAGGTTTGGGGTGCTAGAACAAGAACTATGCCATACCCTTCAGGAGAGAACCCAGTCTCTGATGAAAGATCAACTGTATATCCCTTATCTTCGAAAGCCTTAATCAGCTTTGACAGTACGACAGAGGCTTTATCATCAATTCTGTTATTATGGGAGTCATCTATGAGAAGGCTCCTTGGCACTCTGGGGAATGAACCGGGAAAACAGGAAGTCAATATCAAAACCAGAACTAAGAACATTATCAAGATTGCCATTCTTTTCATCTTATCATCTCCAATCGAAGTCATGCAAGACTTCACTAAAACAAGTATATTCCCCTAATCATTAACTCCAAATGACCTTGGAGACTCTTCACTTGTCACAAGAGTTACGAAAAATGATAAACCAAGCGGCTAACAA
>WOZY01000144.1 GCA_011620045.1 Mesotoga sp. | reverse complement strand
CCTGGCATCGTTACAGACAATCGTACTCATTTCAGATAGAAGAGTCTGAAAGCTGTGTACGGGTGTCCCGTCACTCAGCTTCTTCTTTCTAGTTTTCTCAAGTGCGCTTTCGGATCTAGTAGCCTGTAGTACATGTTCTCTATCGGCATATTCGTCAGTGAAGATCATGCTCTTCCATGACTCCCTCAAATGCCATTCAACATAATAAGCGAGCATGCAGAGAAATATGTGAGCCCTTACTCTTTTTTCAAGCCAGTGGTGTATAGGTCGTATCTTCAGATCCACTTCCTTTAGAGTCCTGAATGCCCTCTCAACTCTGGATAGACTCTTGTAACTGTACACCACTTCTTCTGCAGTCAACTTCTCTTTCTCTACACTGGTTCGGATTATATAGAATCCGTCAAGGGAAGCTTCATTGGCTATACTCTCTTCATTTCTCCTGTAATCGAACTTCCCATCCTCTATCGTGAAGATGAAATGCTTGGCCATCTTGTACCTGTTCTCTATCCTTCCCAGTGCCTGCCCTATCTTCCCCGCCTCTCTCAACCTTCCTGAAGCGACCCTCCTCATGAGTTTGTTCAACTTTTCTTCACTCGCACTGAGTAAGTCTTCTCTCGTTCTCCTTCTCTCTTCTGCAAGAAGGGGATTCCTGCAGACTATTAACCTCTCCCCAGGATAATCGGGTGAGTCTATCTCAAGAAGGTCTCTCTCGTCAAATAAACTCAGCTGTAAGTCCCCATTCTCGTAGAGACTCTTAATCGTAGGCCCTCTAAAGGCACTAATCCAGTCAACTCCACCGAGAGCCTTCAATCTGTCTATCTGTCCCTGCGTTAACATCCCTCTATCTCCGACCACGACGAACCTTTCTACTTTGAACTCTTCCTTCACCTTGTCTACCTGTTCCCCTATCGTTTTGGTATCACTCGTGCATCCCGGATATACCTTTATGGATACAGGTATACCCTTAGAATCAGTCATGAGCCCATAGACTACCTGTTTCTTACCCTTCTTCCTGTCTCTGTTATAACCATAACTCGCAAGCTCACAATGACTTCCTTCATAGTAACTCGAAGAGACATCGTAAAGGACAAGACCACCTTCGCTTAAATGTCTCTGCGCAAGTTTCCTTTCTATCATCTCTTGCCTTTGGAGCAACCAGTCCAGAGCAACATATAACTCATCTTCATCTGCATCTTCCACAGAGAACTCTTCTGGAATAGTGGTGTTGTCCCACCAGCGTATTGTGGAAAGCTTAGTCTGAGGGTTTATTATCCTTGCGGCTATCATAGCCTCTACTAGATCGCTTTCTCTACTCCTTCGAGAAGAAAGCAATTTGGAAATACCTAGATCCTCCATTACCTTCCTTATCACCGCAACATTACCATGTGCCCTGGAACGAGTAATCTCTATAGCCTCCTCGGAAGGAAGAAAGACTCTTCCCCGGAGACTCTCTTTGACTAATTCTCTAGTAACTTCTGGCAATTCAGTAAGATTGGCAATGGTTTGCTGTTTCACCTTACCGTCTTCGCGATAACTTCTTCTGAGAAGATAAGTGAAGTATTCTCTGTCCTTGTATTTACTCCCAATCTTGGCTAAATAAAGACCTTTACGTTTGTTATTCATAACAGAATGATAGCACAAAGGAAAGAGCAAAGTCAATTAACAATCAACTAATCACTGTCTACACTTTCACAACATTTATATGTCTTTTTCTCTCTGAGAAAGGCCTTCATTCATTTCCTGTCGGGGACTGTTAGAAATCACATTTGGCTTAGTTTGAGGAAATTGATCAGATCGTATTATAATGTATGAGGTTTTTGTAGTATTATATTGCACAGAAGTCATCGTAGGAGGTGGTTATGTGAGCTTAGAAAAGAGGCTTTACAAGTCCAGAAAGGACAAAGTGATAGACGGTCTGGCTGCAGGAATAGCAGAGTATCTCGGAATCGATCCGGTGATTATAAGATTAGTATTCGTGGCACTTGTTTTCGCAGGCGGAGCTGGCCTAATAATATACATTATCGGCATGTTTATTGTACCCAGAGCACCGATAAACAGTGAAAACAATGTTGTAATAATGGATGAGGAAGGGAAGCCGATAGAAGAAGGGGAGAAAAGAGAGATATCCGATGACAAGAGTAAATTGATAATTGCAGGAATTCTCATAGTCTTCGGAATAGCTCTTCTATTGGGATCCTTCACCCCGTGGAACATTTTCAGTGGTGTTTTCTGGAAGTCAGTAATTGGAGTGGTTTTGATCGCAGGCGGAGGTTTTGTCATTTACAAATCCATCAGCAGGAGATAATTCTATGAAAATTGCGATGGGACTGATCTTTGTATTAGTTGGGGTCTTGCTGATTTTCGGTATATTCACCGGTGATACACTCTTAAACGCTTTTATCAACCTTGTGAATTACTGGCCAATCATTCTTGTGTTTGTTGGATTGAGTATTCTCTCAAGTATAAAGGGACTGAGATGGATCAGATATTTGAATGCCTTGCTGATCGCAGTCTTTGTGCTTTTCACTTTCTTCTGGCCGTCTCCGTTTTTGTCTGGCGAGAGAGCGGTGAAAGACACTGTAACTCTCGAAGCTTTGGAATCTTCCAGGAGTATTGAGATTCAGTTGAACCTTGCGATGGCAAATATCACCATAGAGCCCTTAGAAGAAGAGGCATCTTCAAAGGCTGCCGTCATCGATTACACTGTGCGTGGTTCGAATCTCAGGATCGAAGAGGATAATACTCAGCTATCTCAAAAGTTTGTGATAAGGCCAGATTCGAATATTTCTTGGTTAGGAACAAGTACTATTGTGATGAAGTTGAACCCCAATTATAACTATGTCCTTAAGTTTGACAGCGCAGTTATGAACAGTAGGTTCGATCTTGGAGAACTGAAAGTTGATGAACTGAAGCTGAATGGAGCCATTATCAAGGCAGAACTTAATATGTCCGAAGTTGGATCCGCAGACATAAAAGTCAATGCGGCGATTATCAACTCTGTGGTTTTTATTCCGGATAATATCAGGTCGATTCTAAGAGTAAACGCCGCGATCAAGAGTGTCAAGACCGATCTGCCATACACTGGCGATGGGGAGTATGTATTTGAGGGTAAATCCTTTGATTTCAGCTCTTACCTTTCATTTGACAGCGCAATCATGAACCTGAAGGTTTCAGACTGAGGCAATTTCCAGAGCTCTATCGCAAATGGAGACTTCGATGGGAAGACTTCCTACAACTTCTCCGTCCATCTGAATAATGACATCTCTGTCGCTCCTCACGGAGATGTTCTTGGCGGTCCGATAGCTAACGGTGTCAACTGCTAGATGTTCCCCGCGGTAGATCTTTGGAAAATGGTAAAGCAAGCGAATTTTCGACATCTTTGACACTCCTACGACATCAACAAATCCATCATCCACGAGGGCTTTGGGTGCTATTCTCATTCCCCCGCCAAAGTAATTTCCATTAGCCATTGTCAGAAAGAAGAAACTACCAGACACTTCTTCCCCATCAACATTGAAACTCAAAGGATAGGTTTTTGAGGTAATGTACTCTATCAGGAAGGAGAGCAGATAAGCCATCTTTCCGCTTGTCTTGAATCTTGATTTGTTCATTCTGTCCGTTATTGCGGCATCGAATCCCGCTCCAATGACATTCACTGCATACCTGAGGGACTTGTCGCCGCCGAAGTCTTTATAGAAAACCTTCAGCAAGTCTACTTCACGAGTTTTCTTTCCAGAAGCAATCTTGACCATTTCCTTGTAATCGTGTTTGAGATCAATAGCTCTTGAAAAGTCATTGCCCGAACCGATGGCGATAATTCCTACTGAAGCTCCAGACTTGCCGATTATCATTCCGTTCACTACCTCGTTTAGAGTTCCGTCTCCTCCAACACTGATTATCCTTTCGTAGTCAGAGTTGCGTGAAACATAGTCCATAGCATCTCCTGGACACGTTGTCACGTGGAGTTCGTAGTCACCAATTTCCTCACGAATCAATGTGGAGATACTGTTCTCAAAGTCTTTACCTGCTTTACCATGACTAGCATTTGGATTAACTACTACTAGGGTTTTCAAATCCGTTTACCTCCACCATACTTCGATGGTAGATTCTATCACAAGTTTTCAGATCATTGACTCGAGTCTGACTCGAGTCTGTGAACTATGAAGGAAGCCACGTCTTCTGCGAAAGTTCCGGGACCGAATCCGGCATCGTATCCCAATTCTTTCGCCAGTTCATGAGTTATTCTTGCTCCGCCGGCTACCAGGATAATTCTCTTTCTAAGGTTTTCGGCTTCAAGAAGCTCAACCAGCGAAGTCATATTCTTGAGATGAACATTTTTTGCTGTAACAGTTTGTGATATTAGAATTGCGTCTGCACTAAGTTCAATTGCCTTTGCCACCAGTTCCTCGTTCTGAACCTGACTGCCGAGATTATAGGCATCAATGTTCTTGTATCGCTCCAGTCCGTAATGACCTGCAAAACCCTTCATATTCATTATCGCGTCGATACCTACTGTGTGAGCGTCAGTTCCGGTACTAGCTCCTACTACAACTATCTTTCTCCTTATTCGCTCTTCGATGAATTTATCGACCTCTTCCATAGACATTTTCTCTAAAGTAATCTTGGGGACCCGGATTGATGTATAGTCTAAAGTGTAGGAGGATTCACCATAAGCGACGAAGAATGTGAAGTCAGATGTCATCTCCTTTGAAAAAACAATCTGAGGGTTCTTCAACCCCATCTTTCTCATCAGCAGCTTTGCTGCCTCATCGGCTTCGGGACCAAATGGGACAGGAAGGGTGAAACTCAGCTGAACTTTGCCGTCGTTCATTGTATCCCCATATGGAGTTATTCTGCTCAGGTCGATTTCCGAAACTCTCTCCTCTTTATTTACTGAGAATTCATCCATTTTGTCTTCCTCCAAGCATCTTCTCGATAAATGGGTTTCTGTACATGGGACCTTTTTCGACGACTCCGTCCAATCCTTTTCCACCATGCCGAGATCTTCTAACATTGGCAAATGTACCTTTTTCCAGCGCTTCAAACAGACCTACGGAAACGATTTCTTTAAGCAGGACCAAAGCTTCGTCTAGCACAGTGGAGGCTCTTGCCTGGATAATCCCATCTTCTTTGAATGCTATTTCATCACCAAGATCACGTAAATTATTGAATATGTAGCGCGCATTCTCAATAGCAAGATATCTATCAGACATGAATGGAGTGTGTATTGCTTCGGTAAGCATTCCCAGGAGTTG
>WOZY01000238.1 GCA_011620045.1 Mesotoga sp. | reverse complement strand
TGCAAGCATTCTTATACTGATCGGTTCGACTAGTTTTCTGCATTTCGCTGCGTTCATGGTACTTGCCGCTCTCTCTTATAATCTTGAATCAGGCTCTGGAGAGGCTCTTGTATATGACTCTCTCAAATATCTGAAAACAGAAGAGAATTTCATATCGGTTCTTGGGAGGCAGGAGGCCATATTTCAAGTGTCTTCAGTTGCGGCGCTTCTAATCGGCGGGTTCCTGGGAACGTACAATTATCACTATGCATTTTGGGTTTCCGCCGGGATCATCGCATTTTCGGCGGTCTATTCTCTTTCGTTCACAGAACCACCAATCCTCGAATCTGTGGGCCGTAACTCAAAAACCTTCCGGGGCTTCTTGAATCAGATTGTTGATAGCTTCTCAATAATCTCTAGAGATAGAAGGATTGCATTTCTTATCTTTTTTGTTCAGACTATACTGGCATTCAGCGCCTGCATATTCTTCTACATTCAGAACTACTGGAAAGGACTTGGCCGCACCGAGTTTCAGATTGGCATATACCTCGCGGCCGGGTCGTTTCTAGCCGGATTAGTGGCCATGAAGGTTCAGAGGTTATCTCATCTGCTGAAGGAGAAGAAAGTCCTAATCATATTGCCTCTAGTTTCCGTCGCATCCATGTGGGGTGTGGCTCTTTGTTCAAACAAGTTACCTTTCTTCATGGTTGTAACTATGATTGAAGCTATGTTGTTTGTGGCGGGTAACGACTACATAAACAAGCTGATTCCATCAAAGAGCAGGGCAACGATAATATCCTTTGCAAGTATGATGTATAGCTTAGTAATGATAATTCTCTTCCCCATCTTCGGGAGAATCGCTGACACAGTCTCGTTTGGAGGTGCTTTTGTCTCACTGGCTGTAATGGCAAGCTGTCTTTATGTGCTTAGTATGTATCTACTAAAGAAGATCGGATGAAAGAGTTGATTCGTGCTCCTTAAAGCGATGCTTGTTTAAGACCGTCTGGAGTTCCAGTTTTAGGAGAGTTGAATGCTCAATAAAGGTGGCAGCTTACAAAATGATCTTTCGTAACCTCTGTCATTTGCGGCTTCACACTCGAACAAATCGCCATTCTCCTGAAACATCTGGGGTGAAAGAAGCATCCAGTTGGGGGGTTCAAGGGACTGGGAGCATCACCTTCAAGTATTATTCTTTCGAGCTTATGACCGGTTTCGCCGGGGATTGCTGAAAGGAGGGACTGTGTATATGGGTGAAGCGGTGATCTATAGAGCTCTTCAGATTCGGAGAGCTCAACGATTTCGCCAAGATACATGACGGCTATTCTGTCGCAAAAGTAATGAACAACGTTTAAATCATGGGAAATGAAGAGATAGGTCAGAGAAAGCCTCTCCTGAAGGTCGTTCATAAGGTTAAGAATCTGTGCCTGGATAGAGACATCGAGGGAAGAAATCGGTTCATCGGCTATTACGACTTCAGGATTTAGAATCAACGCATTCATGATTCCTACGCGCTGTTTTTGACCTCCGGAAAGCTCGTGAGGAAATCTTCCCAACAGATCCTTGTCCAGTCCCACAAGGTTCATACTCTCCAAAATCAGTTCTTTTATCTCTCTCTTCTGCATTCCCATTGCTCTCAAAGGTTCTCTCAGTATCCATTCGACTGTCCCTCTTGGATTCAAGGAACCGGAAGTGTCTTGAAAGATTAGCTGGACCTTCTTTCTGAATTCTCGTTTCTGATTTCTCTTCAGCGAAGTAACATCATCGCCTTTGAAGAGGATCCTCCCCTCCGTCGGTTTTAAAAGCCCCACGATTGTATAGGCGGTCGTTGATTTTCCACAACCTGACTCACCAACAAGTCCGAAAGATTCTCCTTTAGAAATACTTAAGGAAACTCCGTTAAGTGCCTTGATCGATCCCGGCTTCTTCAGCAATCGGGTTCTTCTCAGCCTGTAATGTTTTCTAAGGTCATGAATCTCCAGAATACCTCTCTTCATCAAATGTCTCCAGCAAGGAAGCATCTCGCTTCGTGATCATTGGCAATCTTTTTAAAGCCGGGGAACTCTTTCTTGCATCTTTCGACAGCGTAGTCGCATCTTGGCTCAAATGGGCAACCGGGAATTGAATCCGCTATTGACGGCACTCGGCCGCGAATGTCGAAAAGCTCTTTGCCTTTTGAGTCTCTCTTAGGTATGGCTTTTATAAGGCCCATTGTGTAAGGATGGGCTGGATCAGTGAAGAGCTTATTGACAGGTCCTTTCTCAACGATGTGCCCGGCATACATAACGTAGACAATCGAGCAGATCTCCCGAACTACTCCGAGATTGTGCGAGATAAAAATAATAGAAGAGTTGCTCTCACGGTTTATCTTTCTCAGAAGTTCCAGTATCTGTGCCTGAACTGTGACGTCCAGAGCTGTCGTTGGTTCATCTGCGATAATCAGATCAGGATTACATACGATAGCAATAGCAATAGCTATTCTCTGCCTCATCCCACCGGAGAGTTCGTGAGGGTATTTTTTATAAGTCTGTTCTGGGTCCGGGAGGCCTACCTTGTGCATGATATCCAGTACTTCTAAGAATCTGTTCCTACTGTCGAGAGAAGTGTGCATCATGAGGTTCTCTTCGATTTGTCTTCCTACTTTCATAAGGGGATTTAGAGAGGAGAGGGAGTCTTGGAAAATCATTGATATATCTCTTCCGCGTGTTTCTCTCGTTTCATTTTCCTTGAGTGAAAGAAGATCGATGCCGGAAAAATCGATACTTCCAGTAGCGACTGAATTATCAGGCAAGATGTGCATTATTGACAATGCCGTCACAGTCTTTCCACAACCGGATTCTCCGACTATCCCAACGATTTCTCTCTTCCCTACTTCAAGAGATATCCCTTTCACAGCATGAAAAATCCCTTCTGGAGTCTTGAATGCAATTTTGAGATCTTTGATTTCTAGTAAGGATTCGCTTTCACAATTCATTCTCTTTCACCTATTCTCTCTAATGTCTCTGATCCCATCTCCTAGGAAGTTGAATCCCAGCACAAGAAGCGTAATAAGTACACCCGGCGCAATCGCATACCAGGGGCTGACGGTTATGAAGACCTGAGACTCGCTCAGCATTCTTCCCCAGCTAGGATTAGGCGGTTGAATTCCTAGTCCGAGATAACTAAGAGCAGCTTCGGCGAGAACTGCGTTTGCAAATCCCATCGAAGCAGCAACGACAATTGGAGAAAGCACATTTGGCAGTATGTGTCTGAACATTATCCGCAAATTCGAGACGCCCTTTATCTTTGCATTCTTGACATAATCCAGCTCTTTGTGTTGAACGAAACCGCTTCTTGTGATTCTGGCAAACGAAGGGATTGACATTATGCCGATTGCAATAATCGTGTTTCTCAAGCCTACTCCAAAAACGGAAACAAACATCAGTGCAAGAAGAATGCTGGGGAAAGCCATCATAGCATCGACAATTCTCATTATTATTTCGTCAACTATTCCTCCGAAGTAACCAGAGATTGCGCCGATAAGTACTCCGAAAACACTGCCAATCGATACAGCGACTAGTCCCACAAAGAAAGCCGTTTGGGATCCTTTCATTATTCTGCTGAGCACATCTCTTCCAAAATTGTCTGTGCCCAAGAGATGACGCATTGAGGGAGGTTCAAATCGTTCAAGTCTATTGATCTCCGTTACAGGAAAGGGAGTGTAGAATAGACTGACTATCATCATTAACAGCAGAATGGAAATCAACACTATCCCAATCCATAGATTGATCCTCCTTTTGTTCATGTTAAACCCTCTGACCCAATCTTATTCTTGGGTCTATAACTGTATATATGACATCGATAAAGAAGTTTATAACAACAATTATGAAAGCTATGTACAAAACCATTCCCTGTACTAGAGGAAGATCCCTGGTCGTGATAGCGTTTATCAGAAGTCTTCCCACACCGGGAAGCGTGAAAACCTGTTCTATTACAATTGCTCCGCCTAGAATGTTTGCCGCTATCATTCCGAGTACAGTGATAATGGGAATCAGGGCATTTTTGAGTACATGTCTCAATAGCACTGAATTCAGGTTCAGTCCTTTCGACAGTGCAAGTTGTACATAATCACTCTTCATCTGATCCATTATAGAGTTTCTAGTGTATCTTATGATTGATGCAATCGAGGGAAGTGCTATCGCGATGGCGGGCAGAATAAGTGATTTGAACGCTCCATAAGCATCCTCACTCCAAGGAACAAATCCTCCAGGCGATACCCAGCGAAGGACGATTCCAAAGATATAGATCAAGATAATCCCACTCCAGAAAGAAGGAATTGCCATCCCAATCTGTGAGATTAATGTGATCAGGATTCCCGGCAGCCTCTCACCGTATTTTGCGCTAACGATACCAAGAGGAATGCCTATTAGGACAATCAGGGCCAAAGCCATCACTGCGAGAGAAATTGTTACGGGCAATCTGTCGAGGATTAATTCCGATACAGGAACGGAGTATCTCATTGAGATTCCAAGATCGCCCGTGAAAAGCCCTTTCAACCATCTGGACAGCCTTATCTCTAATGGATCATTCAAACCTAGTTCGGCTGACAAGGCTTCATACTGGGATTCTTCAGCATCGACGCCAAGTCTTGACAACGCAGGACTGCCCGGAATGATCTCAAATGTAACAAAGGTTATCAACGAAACCAGAAGCACAGTTAGAATCATGGCAAAGAGCTTCTTTAAATAAACAAACACAAATGCTTCTCCTTGTTAGCGATAATAGAGAGTCGACATATCTTGCACGTAAAGAGGATAGATCGTATATCCGTGCAAATTGGGAGCGAGAGCAACGATAAAGTTGGGATCCATAATGTAAACTGCAGCGGCATCTTCAGTAAGAATCTCTTGAGCTCTTCTGAACAAAGATGCTTTTTCTTCGACGGCAGTTTTTTCGATAGCCAGACTAATTATGCGGTCGTATTCACTGCTGGAATAGTTGTAGAAATTTCTCGGATAGTCGGAAACATATCTTCTCAATATTTCGTAAGCACTCAGTTTGCCAGTAAGACCGATTATTGTCATTTCATAATCTCTTGCTGTATAAACTCTGTCCAGCCAGACGCTCCACTCGACAAGCTCGATCTCCGCCCTTATCCCCACTCTCTTAAGCTGTTCCACAATTACCTGGGCAGTATCTATATGAAATTGATAATTGGAAGGCACCGTGATCTTTGTGTCAAACCCATCTGGATATCCAGCTTCTGAGAGAAGCGCTTTTGCTTTCTCGACACTGGGTTCGTAGTAGTCCTCAAGACCC
>WOZY01000223.1 GCA_011620045.1 Mesotoga sp. | reverse complement strand
TCTTACTGAAGAAAGGTGTGGACGGCACCGTAACCGTCTGCCATTCTAGGAGCAGAGACATACCCGAGAAGACATTCAATGCCGATATTGTAGTCAGTGCCGTTGGAATTGCCGGGTTTATAGAGCGCGAGATGATCAGGCCCGGTGCGGTTGTGATAGACGTAGGAATTAACTTCGTGGACGGGAAACTAGTCGGCGATGTAGACTTTAATGAGGTAAGCCAGATAGCGGCTGCGATTACTCCAGTACCTGGGGGAGTCGGCAGTGTGACTACGGCGCTTCTTTTCAAGCATTATTACAGATCTATTGAAAGAATGGAGTCGTAATTGATGAACGAACAGCCA
This sequence comes from Mesotoga sp., assembly GCA_011620045.1. Classification (GTDB taxonomy): domain Bacteria; phylum Thermotogota; class Thermotogae; order Petrotogales; family Kosmotogaceae; genus Mesotoga. The sequence goes on along the minus strand of WOZY01000223.1, from coordinate 4,940 downwards.
CTCTTCAGGCGATTAAAAGACTACTCTTATGCGCAGCTAGAGGTTCTGGCCGGTGAGATAAGAGATACGATAACGAGAGTCGTGTGCTCGAATACGGGACATCTCGCTTCGAACCTGGGGACCGTCGAGTTGACGATTGCTCTCTACCGGGTATTCGACCATGACGAAGACATAATCATCTGGGATACCGGACATCAGGCTTACACTCACAAACTGCTCACAGGTCGTTATGGTTCCTTCGGATCTCTCAGGATGAAGGGCGGGATCAGCGGCTTCCTGAACAGGGAGGAAAGCCCCTATGATTTCTTTGGGGCCGGACACGTTGGAACGGCACTTCCTGCCGCAATGGGCATAGAGCAGGCAGAAAAAATATTCCGCAACGCAAATAACATTGTGATTGTCACAGGCGACGGAGCTTTGACTTCTGGTCTGGCTCTTGAAGCTCTTAATCAAATGAAGGACATCGGCTCCAAGATAAAAGTGATAGTAAACGACAACGGAATGAGCATCGGAAAAAACGTGGGAAGCCTCTCTTCCTCTCTTGCCGAACTAAGGCTGAACCCTGTCTACAGAGAAATGAAAGGCGACCTGAAGAACGCCCTGGAGGCGATGAGGCTCGGAAGCCTCGAGCAATTTCTTTCGAAGATAAAGAGCGGATTGAAAGCCTCGATTCTCGGTGGCAATATTTTCGAAGACATGGGGTTGAACTACGTGGGTCCTGTGAAGGGCCACGATTTTCAGGAGCTGGAGGCTGTTTTTTCAGCAGTCAAGCAGTTGCCTGAACCTTTCTTTGTCCATATAGTCACGAAGAAGGGAAAGGGCCTCGAATATGCCGAGAGCGATCCCACGAGATTTCACAGTGTTAGCAGAATCGATCCTGAAAACGGCGAGAAGATCTCCCGCGGCGGGGAGCTTACTTACAGCGAAGTCTTCGGAAAGGTTCTGACGGAACTGGCAAAGAAAGACCCATCGATTTCCGCTATTACCGCAGCGATGCCCGATGGAACGGGTCTGGCAGGTTTTGCCGAGAAACATCCCGCAAGGTTTTTCGATCTTGGAATAACCGAACAGCTCTGCACAACTTTTGCGGCCGGAATGGCTGCGGCCGGAACGAAACCCGTCTTTGCGGTGTACTCGACCTTCCTGCAGAGAGCGCTGGATCAGCTGATCCACGACGTTGCCCTTCAGGATCTTCCGGTTCTCTTCGCGATAGATAGGGCCGGGATAGTCGGTCAGGACGGCGCGACCCATAACGGAATCTTCGATATTTCTTTCCTTTCGATGATTCCGAATATGCGGATTCTCGCTCCTTCGAGCCTGAAGGAACTGGCGGACATGATCTTCACTCTCTTCACTGAGAAATGGATGGACCATCCCACTGCGATAAGGTATCCGAGAGAAACGGAAGTCCAGAGCATCGACGAGATTGTCTCGAACCTGAGAAAGATGGAGCTCTTCAAGTGGGAAAAGGTGATCGACGGAAAGGAAACTGCCATCCTTGCAACGGGATCGATGGTTTCAAGGAGCAGGGAGGCCGCTCTCTTGAACGGATATGCTCTCTACAACTGTCGATCAATAAAACCGCTCGACAAAGCGGCTCTAGGACAAATCTTCGCCGATTACGAGCTTATAGTGACGGTTGAAGAGGGAATTAAGAGCGGAGGTTTCGGCTCCAATGTGGCGCTTGAGGCTTCAAGTCAGAACTACGATGGTAGAATCGATATTATTGCAATTGAGGACCGTTTTTCTTCTCACGGCACGAGGGAAGAGGTTTTGAATGAGCTGGGGTTGGATGCCAGGGGAATAGAGAATAGAATCTCTAAACTGAGAGGTGAAAAGAATGCAAGTAACTACAGAATTCGGTAAGATCGATATTTCTCTTCAGGCGATATCTTCGATAGTCAAAAAGATTGTATCGGAGTCTTACGGACCGGTGAACGTCGGATCGCCCCAAACGGGCTTTCTGACAAAGCTATTCGGCACTGGAGAGGATTCTAGAAAGGGAATCAAAGTGACCGAGGAGATCGACGGCACGCTTGAGATCGATATCGATCTGATTCTCGAGTACGGCGTTAGAATTCCCACCGTCGTTGAGAATATCCAGGAAAACGTATTTCACAAGTTGAAGGAGCTTACTGAAGCGACCAATATCAAGGTGAATATTCACGTCGTTGGCTTGCAGGATTGATGGGAGGCTAAGTAGATGAAACGTATCAACGGCAAGTTCTTTGTCGCAGCCTTCCGGAAAGCCGCTGAACGACTTCTTGCAAATAAAGATGAGATCAACGCACTTAATGTCTTTCCAGTTCCAGACGGAGATACTGGATCGAATATGGCAGCCGCTATGATAGAGGCATGCGAGTATCTCGACAGATTGAAGAAAGATGATTTGGTGAGCGTTCTGGAATCGGTCAAGACTGGAATGTTAATGGGCGCCAGAGGAAACTCCGGCGTAATCCTCTCTCAAATATTCAGGGGATTCGCCGAGGGAATAGGAAATAGAAAATTCGTCAACACCAAGGCCTTTACCGAGGGTCTGACAAAAGCCAAAGAAATCGCTTATAGATCCGTAATGAAACCGGTTGAAGGTACAATGTTGACCGTCATGAGGGTCTCTGCAGATACTGCCGCCAATGAATTTGGAGGCATAGAGGATTTTGACGAGTACTTCGAGAAGCTCGTAGAAGTAGCTTTCGATACGGTCGATAAGACCCCAACCCTCTTACCGAAATTGAAGGAGGCCGGAGTGGTCGATTCCGGTGCAAAGGGCCTTGCGTACATATTAGAAGGCTTCCTGCTGGCAACGAAAGGGGATATAGAGCTTGAAGGACCGCTTCAGCAGATGCCGCAGGCCATGGGATCTTCAACGGAGCGTATAGTTGAGATCGTACGGGAAGAGCTCAAATACACATACTGCACCGAGTTGATCGTGAACCTAAATGGGTCGGAAAACCACGAAGAGGACTCGGAACTGTTGAAAGCATATCTGGAAGAGATGGGAGATTCTATTGTCATGGTTCATCAGGATGAGATCATAAAGATTCACGTCCACACAGACCATCCTGGAGATGTTATTGAGAAGTTTCTCGGTGTCGGATTCCTTCAGAAGGTGAAGATAGACAACATGAAGGTCCAGCATGAGCACATAGTAGATATCCAGTCGAAAGAACAAGAGTTGTACGGAAAGGACAAGCACCACGGAGTAATCGTGGTCTCACCGGGAGACGGTCTGGCCGATGTTTTGAAGAGTCTTGGCGTAGACTACGCCGTTAAGGGCGGTCAGACGATGAATCCTAGTCTGAAAGACCTTTACGAAGCAATCAGCAGAATTGCCGCAGATAAAGTTATTGTTCTTCCCAACAACCCGAACATCATTCTCACTGCCAAAGAGGCGGCGAACGCCATTCACGACGACAATCCCGAAAAACAAGTTTACATAATCCCTACGCGCACGGTTCAGGAAGGGATAGCCGCGATGACCGTATATAACGACGAGATGGATAGCGAGTCTCTCATAGAAGAAATGAAAGAAGCGGCTGAAACAGTTTCTCCGATTTCGATCACATACGCCGTTCGCGACTCCAGCATGAAGGGAAAGAAGATAAGGAAAGGCGAGTATATAGCTATCGGCAGAGACGGTTTGATAGCTTCGGGCAGAAAGCTCGAGAAGCTCGTTCATGACTCGATTAAGGCCGTTCTTGGAAAAGACGGCGACAAAGAGGTCGTCACGATATTCTATGGATCGGAAGTGAAAGAGGAAGCCGCAGGAAAACTGCTTGAATCTCTTTCGGTAAGTTTCTCCGATTTTGAATTCGAAATTCACAACGGCGGACAGCCCTACTATTACTACCTGATTTCCATTGAATAGACGAGAAGCTCAGGAGGGAACGATGTACTTACAAGACGTAGTAGAAAAACTCAACTCATACTGGTCAATGCAGGGGTGTGTCATAGACCAGCCTTACGACCTCGAAATGGGGGCCGGGACATTCCACCCTTCAACCTTCCTGAGGTCGCTTGGAAAGAAGCCCTGGAAAGTTGCCTTTATTCAGCCGAGCAGGAGACCGACCGACGGTCGATACGGCGAAAACCCAATGAGAGTTCAAAGATACTTCCAGTATCAGGTGATAATCAAACCCAACCCGGAGAACTCTCAGGAGCTTTACCTCGGTTCTCTGGAAGCCCTGGGAATAAACCCCAAGGAGCATGATATTCGATTCGTGGAAGACAACTGGGAATCTCCGACTCTGGGAGCCTGGGGTGTGGGCTGGGAAGTCTGGCTCGATGGAATGGAGGTCAGTCAGTTCACATATTTCCAGCAGGTCGGCGGAATCGATGTCGACCTCGTTTCGCTCGAGATCACCTATGGGCTTGAGAGAATAACGATGTACCTTCAGAAGAAAGCCAATATATTCGATATAGACTGGAATGGAGAATTCAAATATGGGGATGTCTTCCTCGAGAACGAGAAGGAATTCTCCGCTTACAATTTCGATGTTGCAGATACCTCAAGGCTCTTCGAGCTTTACAGATTCTACAGGGAGGAGTTCGACCTGTGCATGGAGCATGGCCTCGTAAGACCTTCATACGACTACATGATCAAATGTTCTCACGCCTTCAATTTGCTCGACGCCAGAAACGCCATAAGCGTATCTCAGCGTCAAAGCTACATCAAATCGATTAGAGGGATGGCGAAGGCAGTGGCCGAAGCATACGTAGCTAAGGAGCGCGATACAGATGAGTGATCACAAAGCTCTGCTGGAAGTCGGAATTGAGGAGCTTCCCTCAAGTGAAGTTCAGGGTATAAGGAGTCAGCTCAAGGAGAGAATAGAGAGATCCCTTGACAATAACCGTCTTGGCTACGGAGAACTAGAGGTCTTCGTGGCGAGCAGGAGATTCGGAGTGCTGTTGTCGAGGCCAAGAGGCTATGGAAACAAGAA
>WOZY01000315.1 GCA_011620045.1 Mesotoga sp. | reverse complement strand
GCTGCGATTCGCGAGGGGCGGGTGACTGGCAGGCCGCGCAGAACGATCCACTCCGCGTCGGTGAGCTTGCCTCGGTGCACGCGCACATCTTTGCGGCGCACCTGTCGTCGGTTTGGCATCGTGAATTCGTGCCGGTCTGCGGGGAGGTGTCCCAGCCCGTAGAGAGACGCCGCCGAGCGGTGGGAGACGACTCCTTGCTCTTGGCCTCGCTCCCAGGCGGGAGTCTCCGGCGCCAGCCCCAGCCTTTTCGAAACTTCGATGGCATTTGACGAGCCGGGAACACCCATTAGCAGCCTATAGGTCGGCCTGAGGCTCGCAACATCAAACTCGACACTTGCATTCTCTACGTCTGAGCGCTCCATAGCATAGAGCTTAATCGGAGTCAAGTGAGTCGTAAGGATCAGCCTGGACTTCTCCAGCAGCCTTTCGATTATCGCTATCGACAGCGCCGATCCCTCAACAGGATCGGTTCCGGCGCCCAATTCATCAAGTAGCACAAGCGAGTCACCTTCAACACTTTCGATTATTCTTATTATCCTGGATATGTGAGACGAGAAAGTGCTCAGACTCTGCTTGATAGACTGCTCGTCCCCAATGTCCGCAAACAGCCTCTTGAAGAAGGGGATCTCCGATGATTGGTCCGCAAGTACGGGAAGACCGCAAAGCATGAGAAGCACTGCAAGACCTATCGTCTTCATTGCAACCGTCTTTCCCCCTGTGTTGGGACCCGTAATGAATACCCCACTTATCCCTTCTTCCATTGTGAACGTAATCGGGACCACGTTTTCATCATTGATAAGAGGGTGCCTGGCATCTTTGAGATAAAAACGGCTTGAAAGTGACGGTCCTATGAAGACCCCATTTCTCTTCTTTGCGTATCTGCAGGCAGCGTAAAGCGCATCCAGAATTCCAAGGGCCTCCAGTGATGGCTCAAGTCTTTCAAATGTGCTAAAGAAAAGGGTTGTAAGTTCTCTCAATATTCTTCTGATTTCCTCTTCTTCTCTAGATTGAAGAATTCTCATCGAGTCGTTTAGAGCAATGAGCTCCTGAGGCTCAAAGTAGACTGTTGCACCGCTGCTCGAAGAACCGTGAATGACACCCTGATACTCATTCTTCTTGCCTGCCGAAAGCGGTAAAACGTATCTTCCTTCCCTGCTGAGTACCAGATTATCTGTCAGACTGTCCTTGTACCTGTTCATTATCGAATCAAGCCTTCCCCTGAGGTTCCTGGCAAGGCTCTTGAGTTCATTTCTAATCTCCTTCAAGACAGGAGAAGCGTTGTCCTTAATCTGCCCGTCCTCTGAGATCTTCTTTCTGACATCGCCTATGAATCCGCGTTCACAGCCGAGAAGCGCTACTACCTCGCTCACTGCCGGGAAGTCCTGAGAAACGCGATCGAAGAACTCCTTCAAACGACAAATGTTTTCCATCGTCACGGCGCTCCTGAAAAGCTCTTCCCCGCCCAGACTGAATCCCCGATTAACCTTGCCTATATAATCGTTGAGATCATGAAAGACCGAGAAGGGTGGCTCTCCCTCCCTCATCAGTATCATGTTGAACTCGCTAACTCTTCTGTAGAGAAGAGCGGTATCCTCAGCCAGTGGCTTAAGAGCCTTTATCCTCTCTTTTCCGTACCTGGAAATTGCCTTTTCAGAAATATCGCCAAGAACTTTGTCAAACTCCAGCAATCGAAGAGCATCTTCATCGAACAATGAATCCATCCGGTAGCTCCACCTTCCTGATAATCTTCGGCATGAGTTTCTCTCTGTTTTTTTTGTCATAGAGTGCGATTAGAGCATAGACCACCACTATGGAAGCAAAGGCAGCTCCGAGGGCAAGCACCTCGGATCCCAAAATCGTATTTATCGCTATGAGCGTGACTAGGAAAACAGCAAGGGGAATTCCGTATACAATCATGGATACTCTGGTTGCACTCACGTTTCCCGTGTCGATCTCAACTGTATCTCCAGAATGAACCTCCACTCCATTTTTCATTGCCTTTATAGTAACTTTCTTCTCACTTAACGAGACACTGCAACCATTCTTTGAGCCGCAAGTTGAACAGGCCTCGGTACGAGCTTTTTCGAGGAGCACTATATCTCCTTCAAGCTCCTTCACAACAGCCAACTCTCTCATATTCACCTCCGCTAGAAACGGTAAGTAATCTCACCGCCCGCATGAAAAACTGGAAGAGTTTCCATTCCGAAGAACTGCTCAAGTTCAACTCCCAGCGAAACTCCGAAGGAAAGAAAACCTACCCTAACGTAGATAACCGGAGTAATCGAGAAGAAGATCCCAAACTTGTCAAAGTTCGCCGTCACTAGGCCGACTCTGGAAACGACTCTCAGTCCCGCCTCCGATTTTTCGGTCAAATCGTAGGCCTGCCCTGCAAATACTTTCAATATCGTGTTGAAATGACCGCTCTTGTAGAACTCTTCAGATGAAGATGGGGATAAGAAGGAGAAGTTTCCTCCCAGTTCGAATGAGTTTTTTCCGATTTGGCTAATGACATATGCTACATTTATTCCGTCGTAGACAAGCTCTCCACTTGCTGGAGCTATGCCGGAATAGTGCATACCATCTATAATCAACGAACCAAAACCAGTAGATCCTGTAATGATTACCATCAGGAACACGACTAAGGTCTTCACATAACACCTCCAGTTCAACGAAATTATAGCATGGGTTTTAGTGATACACCGAAGGCAAAGCGAGTTATGCGCTCCCTTTCCTGATGATGTTATTTCAGCAGAGCTGCGAAGTAACCAACCGTTCTGTACTTGTCTCCGATTACCGCACCGCTCGTCGTATTGCTGAGCACATCCATGGACTCAAAGGACTCCCTAACTGCTACTATAGGACCTAAACCACAGGCGGTTATTCTTTTTTCCCTCGAGACATCGTAGGCCTCTTTATACTTCCTTTCTATCAGAAGACTGACAAGTTCGCTGTCTTTTTTCATAGTAATCTCGTGCGACTCGTAGTGATTCAAATCCGATGACGCTATTATAAGGAGATCCTTCCGTTCCCTAGATACATTCTCCAGAACTTCTGACACCATCAAAGCCGTCTCCAGCCTCTGATCCGTCATGATAATCGGGACGATTTTGAAATCGTCGTAGAGAAATTGCAGAAAGGGAAGCTGGACTTCTATAGAGTGTTCATATAGGTGCCCGGCGGTATCGGAGACTATCATCCCATTTGACGTGGCCACGATTCTCTTTCCGAGTTCATAATCTATCTCAACATTGCCCAGGGGCGTTTCCCAGGCTTCATCAAGCCACAATGAGAGGTGTGTTCCCAGACCAGTATGGTTTGGTCCTATTATTACCACCGTCCCGGGCTTCATAAGTGAAGAGGCCTTCCAGTAAGCCCATGCAGCAACTGGGCCACTCGCCATATAACCGGCATGAGGGACAATCAGACCTATCGTCCCTTCATGCCTCTCAGAAGTCACAGGAAGGCTTCCAGGTCCCACTGGGTGGAAAAAGCAATTCTTTATCTGGCTTCTAAGATCCTCACCGTCATCTGCGTAGAACTTCCCGCTGACAACGGGTCTCCTTATCACGGCTCAACCACCTCCGCTGTAATGAAGATAACCAATTCTCTCTTGTCGGATGTTCTGTTCTCCGTAGTGAACAACTTGCCAATGAAGGGTAGATCGCTTAAGAAAGGCATTTTGTTCACTGTCACCGTATCTTTATTTGCTACTAGTCCTCCAATTGTCAGCGTGTTTCCGTTGGAGATTATTAGCCTGCTATTTGCTTCCCTGGTCTTCTCTCCATAAAGGGTTCTTGTTCCATCGACATATTTCTCGGGCTCGCTAACCTTTATGTAGAGGTCTAGCAAGATCTTTCCGTCATCGTTGACGGTTGGAGTTATTCTCAACTCCACTCCGGTATTAAGATACTCGATAGTCTCTATCTCCACAGGGTTACCTTCGACATACTCAATTGTGCGGACAAGATATGGAATTGTATCTCCTATGTGAATCTTTGCCTCTTCACCACTCATGGAAACAATCGAAGGGCTGGATATGAGATCGGAATCATTGTCTCTATTGCTCAGATCAGCTTCTATTCTTGCCGTCGCAGTGTTGACTATGTCATCGATGAGTTGTGTTATATCCAGATAGTCAATGATTCTGAAGTCTAGATCGATCGAACCGTTTTCTATCAGAATCTCAGGACTGTTAACGCCTATTGCAGTCTTGAATTCTCTCTGAAGTTCATCCACAAGGGACTTATCGACAAGTCTCGTCTCTATCCTTACCTGCTTCTTTGGCTGCGAGAGAGAAGATCCGATCTCATCGAAAATGTTGTCTACCCTGGACTTCGCAAGCCCTCTCACAACAATGTAGCCGTTCACTGGATCGGAAAGAACTTCGCCTCCGTAAAACTCAATCAATCTGGTGACCTCTTCTACATTGTGATAGACACGGTAAACAAGCTCAACATCGGTGGGTTCTTCTCCGGCCTTCTGTTCCTTCTTCGTCACTGCGTAGATGTCATCGATTTTGCTTATCTCGACAGGCTTTGTAGCATTGATGACTTTCACCAGCCCCTCCCACGTCAGACTTTCAACAGACATTGTCACGTTCTCGACAATCTTGTCCACAAACAGGAGCGAAATACCGAGTTTTTCAGCAACTAACCTGAGAAGGGACTCTAGATCCTGGTCGACCACGTTTATTCTCACTGTGGAACCCGTTACAACGACACCCTTCTCCAGAGGATCAACGGCCTTTCTCGAATCCTGAACGTCCTTGACCATCTTCTCTGCCGAATCTAGCAGAGCTGAGCTCTTTGACTTGATCAACAGCATTTGAAGGTCGTCGAAGGTCTGAACTGTTATTCCCTCGATTGATTCTCTAAGAAGATCGGCAAGTTCTTGAGGATTGACAGTCAGATCGGTAATATATCTTGAGATCTCCTTGTCGGCGGCCGCTTCTTCAACTGTCCTGGTTACAATAATAAGTGACTCTGGTTCACCGATTAGCAGCCACTGACGTTCGAGGTTCACAAACTCAACTTTGAGGTCTAGCTTGGAGATAATCTCTCTGAGTTGCATCTCAGTAACCAGACTTTTCTCGATTCTTACCGATTCGCGCTTCGAATCTACGGCTAAAATACTGAGCGCGGCTCTCGCGTTTTCAAGTCCGACTTGAGTTCCTATTCCGATGAGTCTGCCCGAGTATTCTATGATCGATCTGAGTTGAATCTCCGCCGCCTCCAGGAACTGTGTTATTTGTTCTATATTCCAGCCGCTGACGGGCGGAAGATCTTCGATC
>WOZY01000052.1 GCA_011620045.1 Mesotoga sp. | reverse complement strand
CATTGCGTCTAGTATCTTATAATAGAATTCTCTTCAGTCTCGCCCTCTCTCATCTTCTCGAGTTTTTAACGAAGAACGAAGAACCTGGACACGAAGTGTCGGAACGAGGAACCCTCTTTTCAAGAACACTTCCTAGCGCTCTTGCTAGACCCTAGACCCCACAACCCTAGACCCGGCTCTTACGCCGGAGGTGGCATCACTTCCTCGCACCAGTGAGCATCGCTTCTGGTCATTATCTCAGAAGGCACCGGATCTTGGACGGTCAACGGAAGACGGCTCTTGACAGCGCACAGCGTTTTCTCTCAAGCGAAAAGCGTATCTCTGCCCTCGAATCAAAACTACCTGCACGAAAGCGAGCGGCAGCATTTGATAGAACTTTGGACTATAATAGTTGAATATGCAACTATCTGAGAGGTGAGTTATGGCGAAAGACATACACAAAATGCTTGGAGAGGAGAAAATAGGAAGGCTCCTTCTCAGCCTCTCCTTGCCTGCTACTATCGGCATGCTTGTCCAGGCAATGTACAACTTCGTTGACACAATCTTCGTGGGAAGAGGTGTCGGGTCTATGGGGATTGCGGGCATCTCAATTTCTTTGCCTGTTCAAATATTCGTTATGGCATTTGCTCAGATGTTCGGAATTGGTGGCGCTTCGGTGATATCTAGGGCGCTGGGAGAGAAGAACCACGAAAGGGCTAAACGAACCGCTGGAAACGTAATGACATTCGATTGCCTTCGGATTGGCGATGACTCTCTTGGGATACTTTTTCATAGACCAGTTGCTCATAATGCTCGGAGCGAGTGAAGTCATCATTCCGTATGCAAGAGAATACCTGGGCATAATACTTCTTGGAAGCGCTTTCTTTTCTTTTGGAATGGCTATGAATCATGTGGTAAGGGCTGAAGGAAAGCCGAAAATAGCAATGGCCGCAATGTTGATTTCGGCAGTTCTCAACATAATTCTTGACCCTATTTTCATATTCACTCTCAACATGGGTATAAGAGGCGCGGCGCTGGCAACCGTTTTGTCTCAGGCAATCACATCGATCTATATTCTCTTTTACTTCGCCAGTGGAAAGAGCCTACTGAGAGTCTCATTAAGGTCGCTGATCCCCGAATGGAGAATTATGAAGGAGACCGTCTCTGTAGGACTCTCTGCCTTTTCAAGACAGGTAGCCGGTAGCCTTCTGGCTGTGGTTCTAAACAATTCGCTGGTATTCTATGGAGGAGACATCGCAGTCGCAGTGTATGGAGTGATCAACAGACTTCTAATGGTTTTCATTATGCCCATGTTCGGTGTAAACCAGGGATTTCTTCCAATTGTCGGATACAACTATGGCGCCAAAAAAATGGGGAGAGCAAGAGAGTCTGTCAAACTTGCCTCCACAGTTACCACGTTGATCGCCCTTTTCTCGGCAATCATAATGTTCTTTTTTGCAAGACAACTCATATCGATTTTCACTGATGAAATCGAGCTTATTGAACCAACTATCTTTGCTCTCAGAATCGTTATTCTTGCCATCCCGACGATCGGCATTCAGGTTATTGCATCTGGTACGTTCCAGGCTCTCGGCAAGGCAGTACCCGCACTTTTCCTATCCCTCCTGAGGCAGATAATCATTCTCATCCCTCTGATTCTGGTGATACCGCGCTTCCTGGGGATTAATGGCATCTGGATATCCTTTCCGCTTGCCGATTTGATTGCTTTCGCAATTTCGCTGGTTTTCTACTTAAGAGAACTGAAGATATTCCGTTCAAGTGAGATCAGTGTTGAGGCAGGGACAACGGATGTCGCATGATCTGGCCTTTAATAGAGAAGGGAACATATGCCGCTGGATATACTGCATTTCGCGAAGTGCAAACGCTTACTTCAGCAGGGAAATGCAGAAGTACGGTTTGGGCAGCGGTCATTTCTTCTTTTTGAGAGTCCTGATGTCAAGAGAAGGAATCAGCCAGAATGAGCTCAGCGAAATTCTCAATGTCGATAAGGGAACTACTGCTAAAGCAATGAAGAAACTTGCCGAAACAGGCTATATAAATAGGGAAACGGACCCATCAGACAGCAGGAGTTATAGGCTGTTTCTGACAGAAAGCGGAAAGAAAATTGGACAAGACCTACGAAAGCTAGGAAAGAGTCATGAAAAACTCCTAACAGAAGGCTTCTCAAATGATGAGAAACGGCAACTGTTTTCTCTTCTTCAAAGAGCAGCTGAGAATGCCCGGAAGGCTAAGGAAGAGTAATGGAATTTCTTGTCTAGCAGAGTTATTGCGTATCAGAAGTGGCTGGCCCATGCATAAGGCATAGGCCAGTGCCTGAAAGTGTTGGTAAATACCTAATAAGGAACTTCAGTAAAGCGTTTTCAAGAATTCCTTGATTTCTTCGGAGGCAGCGTAGTCTTCGGGAGTCATTCCCGAGTTGTCCTTGACATTCGCTACTAAGCCGAAATTGCTAAGAATGGTCAACATTTCGATTGCGTCCCATTTATCCTGAACTGCATAGTGCGCGGGTGTCATACCAGTATTGTCCTGATGATTTACGTTTGCCCCCTTCTCTGCGAGATGGGAGATCGACTCCATGTTGTAGTCCATTACCGCATAGAAGATTGGGGTTCTGCCCCCGTCATCTTCGGCGTCAATACTTGCTCCACTTTCCAGCAAGTAATCAATCATCTCCAGACTCCCATAACTACCTACCGCCGCATGGATTGGCTGCAAACCATCCTTTGCTCTTATCGACACGTCTGCACCTTTCTGGATCAGAAGCTTCGCCATGTCGGTTTTTCCGTATGCCGCAGCGATATGAAGTGGAGAGATACCGGTTTCGACTTCGTTGTTGTCAACGCTGATTCCTGCCGAGAGCAACTGCTCTATGAATTCTACATCTTCTTTATAAACGGCAAGATGCAGATGGAGGGGTAAATAGTTGTTGTTGTCCCTTGCCAAGACGTCTGCTCCAAGAGAGATCAACAGTTTGACGTTATTGAAGTATTCATCTTCGGCAGCGATGTGGAGAGGTGTCTTTCCTTCGTTGTTTCTCGAGTTTATATCAATCCCAAGCTCGACAAACATTCCGATGTTTTTTGTAGAGCCTTTCCCGGCCGCACGATGGAGGAGAGTGTTTCCGTCTTCATCGACAGCCGAGTAGTCCGCTCCAAACTCAATGAGCTTTCTAGCAACATCGTTTTTCGATTTTAACACTGCCAGTTGAAGCGGCGTATAGTATTCGTTCCCGACAGATACATCTGACCCATGTTCCAGAAGAGCTTCTATGCCCTCAATTGGAAGGCCTTCCGATATAGCTAAATAGAGAGGAGTTCTGCCGTCTTTGGCCGATCGATTTGGATCGGCTCCGTTTTCGAGCAGGAATTTTACGGTGTTTGTTCCCTTCGAAAATATCGCTGCAATCAAAGGTGAGCGGAAAGCATATTCAACTCTCTCTAGATCGGCACCCTTTCCCACAAGATACTTAACAACTTCCAGAGTAGCGTCATTCTTGGAGTTGTCACAGGCGAGGATCAAAGGTGTATAACCTTCATAAAACATTGAACTGGCCGGATGAGCGTTTATGTCCGCTCCTCTTTCAAGGAGCATCTTCACAACATCGAGGAGACCCTTTCGCGCCGCGTAATGAAGAGCAGTATAACCGTTGTCGTCAACAGCTGAAATGTCTGCCCCAGATTCAATAAGGTAGGTTGCTATTTCCGAGTGACCGTAATCCGCTGCGACCATTAAGGGAGTTTTGTTTGCATAACCACGCTCGTTAATATCGCCACCGCTATTGACAGCTTCCTGTACCCCTTGCAGGTCACCGTTGGACGCACTATTGTAAACGCTAGAAAAAGAGACTGCTGATAACAGCAGTAATGACAGAAGCACTAACAAGAGTTTTTTCATACCTAAATCCTCCTTCCGGGATGTGAGCAATCGTTAGCTATTTGGAATAGCAAATGATCATCGTGAATGACAGTATCAGCTGAATTATTACATTACCCTGTCGAGATTCACACAAGATTGATTTGGAATCTCGGATCCGGTCGAACTTACCGATTCAGAAACAAAGTACTTTTGTTTTCTGAGTCAATCTCATGCTCATGCATTCTCTAGAGAACTGTGAACGATCTAGTATTCTTGATCTCGAATCACGCAAGAGCATAATCGACGGCCGCCCGCGCGTGAATTGCAGTCGTATCGAAAACGGGAATGTCCACGTCGGAATCTCTTATCAGAAGAGGTATCTCGGTACAGCCAAGGATCACTCCCTCTGCTCCATTAAGCTGCAGCTCATTGATTACTCTCTTATAAGTCGACTTTGACTCTTCTCTGAAGATTCCTTTGCACAGCTCCTCGAAGATAATCGTATCTAATACTACCATTTCTTCTTCTGAGGGAACGATTTCACTTATTCCAAATCCCGCCAATGTATCTCTGTAGTAAGCACTTTCCATAGTGAATCTTGTGCCGAGGAGCCCAACGGTTTCTAGTCCTTTTCTCTCAATCTCTTCTCCGACTGCCTTACCGATTTCAAGGACTTCAAGCCCTGATGCTCCTTCGATTTCTCTAGCCACGAGATGCATTGTGTTGGTACATATGATCAGAAAGTCTGCACCTGCTCTCTTCAGATCATTGGCTGCGGCAGTCAAGACTCTCTCTATACCCTTCCAGTCATTATTCTTCATCATCTCAGAAACGGGGCCGAAATCAACGGAAGCCATTATGCATTCTGCAGAATGCAATCCACCAAGCCTGTTCTTGACCATTTCATTGAGCAATCTGTAGTACTCTAGCGACGATTCCCAGCTCATTCCCCCAAGTAAACCTATACGCTTCATCTCTACGCTCCGAAGACCTCGTCCAACCAGTCAAGAAGAACTGAATTGGACAAAGGAAGATTTGTAACCTGACAATGGGAATCTGCGCCTTCCTGTTTAGTGAAGATCCTCATCATTGTCTTTCCCGAAACGTTATCTGAGGCTTCCCTAGCCTGGGAAAGCGCCTCTTCTCCTTCTCCCTCACTAACCATTGCAAGGAAAGGAATCTGGATACTTTTTATTCTGTCACCGACCACAAAGTCCTTCATTCTCTCGAAAGCCTTGAACATCGAATGCCTTCCGTATTTAAGCATTATGTTAATGAACTGCAGTTTTTGGGCCTTAGATAAATACTCCGATGGCACAAGGTCGACCGTCTCCAGTGTTATGTCTTCAGGAGAATTGATCGCTTCTCCGGCAAATGCAGACATGTATTTGTAGATATCAGTAACAGGTGAGTTAGAAATCAGCGCTCTTATTCTGGAATCGTTAGCCGCAGCCCTAAGC
>WOZY01000080.1 GCA_011620045.1 Mesotoga sp. | reverse complement strand
GTTGTAGAGATAATCAGGGGATCGCCCTTCTTGATAATCGTCTATGCGATCTACTTTGCGCTACCGTACGTTGGAATTGAATTGGGCGCGTTTCAAACGGGAATAGTTGTTCTTTCAGTTACGGCAACGGCTTATCTCTCAGAGGTTTTCAGAAGCGGCCTTCTGTCTCTAGATAAAGGGCAGTTTGAAGCGGCTGAGGCTCTTGGAATGAACTACTTTCAGAAACTAGTCCATGTTGTTTTACCCCAGATCATTAAGAGTACCATGCCGTCAATTGTCGGCCAGATAGTAATGACAATAAAGGACACTTCGATAGTCTCACTCGTTGGAATGGTTGAGATCGTCAGAACCTCCAGACAGATAATGCAACTGACTTTGAGTCCGTTTACTGCATTCAGCATAGTGTCTGTGTTCTTCATACTTGTGTGCTATCCGCTAATTGTCGTATCTAAAAAACTAGAGGGAGGGAGTAACAAATGAAGTTTCAGCTCGAGTCTTCCAAGCTTGAGTTTTTCAGGCCCGATGCCTTTGGATTCATTAACGGTCTGAAGAAAGAACCACCAAAACAGAAAATGATCAACCTTTCAATAGGTGCCCCGAACAGACCAACCCCGGGATGGATAGTGGAGGTAATGAAGGAGAACCTGTCGAATCCTGCCTACCACACTTATCCACCGCAGCACGGGGCTCCGGAGCTTCTTGAGGCTGTTACTGACTGGTACAGAAAACGCTTTGGAGTCACGCTGAATCCCGAAGAAAATGTGCTCGTCACTGTCGGAATCAAAGAGGCTATTTTCAATGCATTACATGCACTGGTAAATGCCGGTGATTCGATTCTTGTTCCTGATCCAGGTTATCCAACATACTTCGAGGCTGTTCTTTTCACCGGAGGAAAGCTTCTCACCTACGACGGCGATGTTGATCCAATGGCCACTCTAGACGAAATCGAAAGTCTTGCCAAGTTGCACAAGCCGAAAATGGTAATCGTTAATTACCCCTCAAATCCCACCGGCCGAGTGGCAAACAGAGAATACTACGACCGGCTTTCCGAGCTTTCCGGCAAGTACGGTTTTGTCGTGATGAGTGATCTTGCATACTCCGAAATAGCCTTTGACAATCTCGAAGTCAACAGTTATTTCGAAGCGCGCCAGAATCTCGAACTGGGACTGGAGTACTTCGCCTTCTCAAAGACCTATAACATGGCCGGATGGAGAGTTGGGGCAATAGTAGCCGAAAAACGTCTTCTGGACGCAGTGAAACTTTACAAATCGAAGATCGACTCAAATGTCTTCTACCCTATCCAGCTCGCCGCTGCGGGAGCTTTGAAGTCTACCCCCGATTCTTATTATTGTGAACTCAGGGGAATATATCAGCGCAGACGAGATGCGATTACTGAAGGTCTGAAGGCATCGGGATTGATCTTCACTGCTCCCCAGGGAGCGATGTATGTATGGGTTTCCACGCCGGAAGGCATTGATCCCTGGAGCTTCACCGAAAAACTATACAGAGATTACGGTATTCTCGTTGTTCCTGGAACAGCCTATGGCGCCAACGGTTCACGGAAGGTCAGAATGGGCTTGGTTCAGGAGTTCGAAGCTATGACGGAAGCGGCCAGAAGATTGGCAGAAGGGAGATCATGGTGAGAAGATTACTTGAAGGGGTCGGCGTAGCTCCGCTAACTCCGATGAATGATGATGGTTCCTGTGTTGACCACAATGCAATAAAGTCCTATGTGGACTTCCTGGCTGAGAAAGGTGTCGACGGAATGTTTGTGCTCGGCACGACCGGTGAGGGAACATCCCTCACATTGCCTGAAAGAAAAAAGGCTCTGGAGTCATTCCTCGAGGCAAACAAAGGGAGAATGACTGTTGTCTCTCATTGCGGAGCTGCAGTGCTGGAAGACATAATCGAACTGTTGAAGCACTCAAAGGAATCTGGAGCAGACGCGGCCGCAGTAGTTTCGCCTTTCTTCTTCAATCACAAGCAGGAGGAGCTCTTCGGTTTTTACGACAAGATAGCGGATTCTGTAAGCGACTTCCCTTTATACATCTACAATATTCCTTCTCTGACGAAAAACCCGGTTAGCGTCGATGTCATTGCCAGACTCCATGAAAAACACAAGAGTATTGTCGGCTTGAAAGACAGCAGCGGCGATTTCGTGAATTCGCTGAGTGTGATTTGGGCACTGCCGTCGACGTTCAGTACGGTCGTTGGATGCGATGCTGCATTCGCATCGGTTCTAATCGCCGGTGCCAGAGGCTGTGTTTCGGGCCCCGGAGCAGTCTTTCCGGAATTCTTCGTGAAAGTCCGAGATGCGGTAAGAGCTGGTGACTTCGACAAGGCATTTGATAGTCAGAAGTCATTGACAAAGCTGACGATGGCATTGGGGAACGGTGCAAATATTCCGTATATGAAACATGTTCTCGAAAGAAGGGGCCTAAAGATGGGCAGTGTGAAAACTCCTCTCAAGAGACTGGAGAATTCGGAAATTGCATCTCTTGACAGCAATCTTGTCACAGTCATGAAGGAACTCGGAATAGACTTCTAGTTCTCTCAATAAGAAATGCGTTTGGAAAGTTCTCCAGACGCATTTCTTATGATATTCATAAAACTATCGATTCGCCGTTTTTAATCTCGATAGAGTTTCCGGGGAGATCGCCGAATTTCTCAACGGGTTCGCTGGAGACTATCCTAACCCCGTCCATCTCGTAAAGAAACAGGGCGTGCTCCGTGTCGTCTTTCTCTGCGTTCTGTCTTATTGCCCAAACGTTTTCATAGTCCGTGAGAAGCGCGTTGATCGAAGTGTAGCGGTAGTTCTTCGCCACAAAGCCTGCGGTGATTTCCAGGGCTCTCTTCGTCTCGTATCTTTCGAGATTGCTGACCAGAAGCTCGAGATATCTCTGTGTATCTGTCATTCCTTCAGCGCTCGCGAAGTCGTATATCGTGCCGTTGTGACAGAAGGAGTAGTTCCTTCCCTTGACTGTGGCGTAGAAGGGGTGCACGTGTTCGAGATTGACAACGTATCCCTTTGACGCCTTTCGAGAATGAACAATGCCGACCCTGCTTGGGGGAAGCTTCTCATCGCTATCAAAGATCGCTCCGGAACTGTTGTAGGTCTCTCTTCCTTCGCCACGAAGGGCATAGCCCCAGCCGTCACTATGAGGGCTGGAAATGCCTTTTTCGGAGATGACCTTTAGAATGTCTAAAATCCAGTTTGTGTCTATTTCCTTATCTGCTTTGAAGGCGATCATTCTGCACACTCTTTAATCCTCTTTTCAGCCGCTTCGGCCATCTTTAGAAAGTACCGGTGAATTCTCAGGTCCCCTGTGAGTTCGGGATGAAAGGAGGCTGCCAGCACGTTACCCTGGCGAACAAGCACCGGCGATCCGTCGTAGCTGGTCAGGACTCTAACTTCGCCACTGATCGATTCGATCTTTGGAGCCCGAATGAATACTGCCCTGAATGGTTCGGGACCTATCTCGTCTATCTGTAGATCGACCTCGAAGCTGTTGATCTGCCTGCCGTAACCATTTCTCTTGACGCTTATGTCTAGAACGCCCAGAGAGTCCTGATTGACCACGTTCTCAATCTTCCTCGACAGGAGAATCATGCCCGCGCAGGTCGCCAAGACCGGCATTCCATCTTCTATTCTATTCCTGAGGATTTCCCACATTTCGAATCTCTTCAAGAGCTTGATCATCGTGGTCGACTCTCCACCCGGCATTACCAGAGCCTCAACGGAGTCGAGTTCCTTCCGGTTCTTCACCCAGGACGGTTCGACTCCTGTCTTCCTGAGAATCGATAGATGTTCCTGTATAGCGCCTTGAATTCCGAGAACCCCGATCTTCAACCCTTACCAGCCTCTTTCTTCCATTCGAACTTCAAGAGTCTCGATCTCGAGACCGTCCATTGCATCTCCAACGTTTTCCGAGATCTCTGCCAAAGCTTCGGCATTCTCATAATGCGAAACTGCTTCTACGATCGCTTTGGCCATTCTTGCAGGATCCTTTGACTTGAAGATTCCCGAACCTACGAAGACTCCGTCGCAGCCGAGCATCATCATGAGAGCCGCATCGGCCGGTGTAGCCACTCCGCCGGCGGCGAAATTGACGACTGGAAGCCGCCCGAGCTCTCTTACCTGGCTGAGGATCTCGACAGGCGCACCGATCTCCTTTCCATAATGGACGAGTTCGGCATCGTTCATCATCTGGGCCTTTCTCACTTCTTCGTTTACGGTTCTCATGTGCTTGACGGCTTCGATGATATTTCCGGTGCCTGCCTCTCCCTTTGTTCTGATCATCGCAGCGCCCTCGGCGATTCTTCTGACTGCTTCTCCGAGATTTCTCGCTCCACAAACGAAGGGGACGGTGAATATTCTCTTGTCTATGTGATATTTATCATCTGCAGGTGTAAGAACCTCCGATTCGTCGATGAAGTCAACGCCAATAGCTTCGAGGATCTTCGCTTCGGCAATATGTCCAATTCTCGCTTTTGCCATTACAGGGATCGTAACAGATTCCATGATCTCTTTGATGAGACCGATTTTCGCCATTCGGGCTACTCCGCCCTCTTTTCGGATATCCGCCGGTACTCTTTCAAGAGCCATTACTGCCGTGGCTCCGGCATCCTGAGCTATCTTTGCCTGCTCGGGATTCGTGACGTCCATGATTACGCCGTTCTTGAACATTTCAGCGAACCCTTTTTTTACTGTCCAGGTTCCCTTTGCTTCCATTTTCAACACCTCTCCTCTTTATCGTTGTTCCAATAGTTACTCGCTACCTTTTCCAATCTTGGAGCTTCTTTCTTCCCTCTTCCGACTTTTGCGCAAGGCCTTCCTTCGACCTCCACGATATCTGCCGTGAAGTCCAGCTTGTTTTTCAGTAGAGACGAACCGACTCCATAAACATCCGCGGGGACATTCAGCTTTTCGAAGAGATCTATCTTCTCCGCCGTGAAACCGCCCGAGACGACTATCTTCAAGTCCTTCATTCCGCACCTGTCGAATTCCCTTCTAGCCCTCCAGACCATTTCGGGACAGACTCCCAGCGATGAAGCGTCTTTCGGGGCGACTGAGACGTCTCTCAAACTGCCAGACGTATCGAATCTCACGCCCCATATCTTTCCCTTTCCCGGACCTATAACGGCCGAAGGATCGGTCTTGCCAGGTACAAAATCCTCACCGGTCTCGGCTTTGTACGTGCGGGCAACGCAATCGACCGTCGTTCCAATCACATCGTTGTCCCAGTCGACCAAAATTATTCTATTGACTCCACCGTCTATGTAACGATCGAACTCCATGGCGGCTTTGGCCGTATCTCC
>WOZY01000145.1 GCA_011620045.1 Mesotoga sp. | reverse complement strand
AACGAGGGTGATTTCATACCCAGTTTAGTATAAATATCCTTCTGCTTTTTAGTGATTTCTCCTATCAAGCGGCCATGTTCGGGAGACTCAAACCTTTCAGTGGTGTCCAGTTCGTCAAGGAGACCCTGCAATGTCCAGTTATCGAAGAGACCGCTGTCCTGCATCTTCTTCTTTATGTATGAGAGATAGATGAGAGCCACAAACTCTACAAACAGCTTGCCGATAAGGTTTCTCTTGGCTCTGGACTGTTGTTTTTCCTTGTCCCAATAGGCTTCGTTTCTGCAGACGTATGTGATTTCAGTTTTCTTGTTCTTCTGGTAGACAATTCCCATCCCTTCAGCTCGTTACATACATTGTAATATATAACGAGGGATAACCTAGAGAAATTAACTCTAACGTAGTCTTTTCAACGCTTTGCACGGTTTTCATCGTCAGTTATTCCGGGAACTAAGGCTAAAAGAGCTCAACACTCCAAGCTGGAAAGAAGAATCACCACAGATAGCTCCGAAAGCCACTCCAAACTCATTTCCCTTCTCACTTGTTCCTGAGTATACTTAGATAAATTCCATTCTTATATACACTTAGGCTAGTAACAACTTTGATGTTTTGAATGCTGCCCTCAAGTTTACTCGCTGCCTCAGCAACGCAGAAGGCAATTACCCCAGGTTCAGTACATCACAGCGCCGGTTTCACTTCTCTCTGAGGTGTTTCTATATGAAATGCATTTCACACTTCCACTGCCAACAACCAAGTTTAGCACTGCTTTCGAATCTGAGCAGATATCTAAATCTCTTGAGGTTGTCATCATTAAGGAGATAAGGTACTTAAGCTCTTCCAAGCCTCCAGAACTGAGAGTATGTAAGTTAAGACAGACAATACTCAAAGTTTTCTATGATGAAATCATTGATGAAGCAGAGAACTCAGACACTCAGACATCAAGAATTACGAGCTGCCCTGCTATTTCAGTGCTTACTTAGAAGCAACCTCTTGCTGAAAACTGAGAAGGTTGAGCGCCCAGGTTGATGGATTGGCAAGCCGCGCAGATCAACTATTCTTAACGAGTCAACAGAATCTTGATTCTGTGATTCGCCAGGAAGTGACTGAAGAGATTTCGTTCTACAGGAGTATGAGACAATGATCTTGAAGAATTGCAGACTGACTTGTCGTTGTTCTCGAAGAGTAAGGTATTGTATAGCGATACGATCGAGGAGCAAAGGGAAGAGATAGGATTGTCCAAAAAAGGAAGTCAGTAACGGATGGAGAATTCTTAGATGTGATCGGAGAAAGAATTCCATGAAAGTAGATATCGATTGTCGACGCTTCCCAAACTTCAAAGAGATCGTGCTTGTATATCTTCAGAGCAGAAAGGCTTTAGCTCCATTTGATGGAGAGTTCAGCCCAGAATTCAAGAAATAGAATACTACTCATTGATGTCGTAAATGATATGCGGTTGTTTTTTGTTTGTCCAAGTTCAGATTGAAGAACTCAGACTCGGGCCTTTGAGCAAGAATTTGCAATGATATAATCAGTTGGGATAGTTTTTGTTGTCCATCCCCGGAGTGAATTATGGGAGTCTGTAGACGCAGTTTGTTCGCTTCGTTGGAGACAATCTTCTCTTATATGTCAGTTGAGGGACGGAGTATAACGAAGCTGTGCGATGTTCTAATGATAGCCGGCAAGTCTCTTTGCGCAGATAGTCTTGCGCTCTACAAGTTCGAGGAAGTGGCTGACGGGTCTCTTTCTCCCAGACTAATCTTCGAATGGAAGAGCGAAACGAAGGAAGTCGCAAGGATTTTCCGCGGAAGAAACGAAGACAATAATGATCGTTGGATTGAGAGAATCCTTGGAGCGAAGAAGGATGGAATCATCTCAGGGAGATCCGGAGGCGCATTAGTAATAGCCAATTCCTCAGGCTCAGCCGGATTGGCTCTAGTCTGCGAAGACAAGTCTCTGGACAGAGATTGGACAGAAGATGAGATGGCCTTCTTGAGGTGCTTGATCAGTTCTATTTCTCTCAGTTTTGAAGAATATCTTTCGGAAGAAACTCCCCAAGGTGAAGAAGTGCTGCTGAAGGAGAGACTACTAAGAAGCGACGAATTGCTAAAGAATTTTGAAGGAAACGTTCTGGACATTCTTGCAGTGACAGACAGAAAATTGATTTTCACTTACGTATCCCCCTCGGCGGTGAATACAATGGGCTTCACCCCAGAAGAGTTGATAGGAACAAAGGCATTTGATCTGATTGATCGCAGAGACGTTGAGAGGGTCATTGAGGAATCGAAAAAGCTGGCTACAGAGAAGAAACATGGTTCCTTCAGGTATAGAACAAAGACAAAGAGCGGCAGTGTGTTATGGATGGAAACGGTCGTCAGTCCTATACTTAAGGGTAATGAAATAGAAGGTTGGACGATGTCTTCGAGAGATGTTACAAGCGAAATGAAGCTTCAGGCTGAATTGAGGACCAGAGACAGCATGATGGTCTTCATGAACGATCTGTATGTCTTAGTTCTGAGCGGTGACAATCTCCAGGAAGCCGCTTCGAAGATTGTGAATCGTGCTTATGAAGAAAAGGGCACAGTGGGTTGCAGAATTGTCTTCAGTGAAGAGGATCTCTTCGATCTCGAGGTTTCAAGAGGTAATACGGAAATCTTCCCGGTAGATGTAAAAGGTGATCCCGAAGTTCTCAGTAAGCTCAGCAGTAATCACATACTTCTAGAAAACATAGTCGATGATGGAATCGAACTAAGATACGTTTGTATCGCACTTGAGTCAAACAACGAGGTTATCGGGGCCTTTGAAAGTGTTACAGAGAGGGTGACAGGCTTAACTGATGAAAATATAGATCTCTACAGGCTCATTGGCACCACCATTTCGCTTTCACTGAATAAGATAAAGAACTTTGTGACTATCAAGAGGAATCACATCACTTCTGAATCTTTGAGAAAGGCGACCGAAGCGATTACGAAAGACTTAAACTTGAACACCGTTATTGAATCCATAGTTGGGGGACTCAGACAGGTCATTCCGTTCTACAGCGCTGCGGTTGAGCTAATCGATGGCGACGAGCTACTGATAGTAGGTGGTGGCTGGCCAGGGAGAGACTCTTTCCTTGGAACGAGGTTTACCATGGAGGTTGGTAGTCCTGGCTATGATGTTGTCAAGAAGAAACGAATAGTCTTGGCTGAATATGCTCAGAAGAGATATCAGCAGTTCAACAAACCTGATTTCGCTTTCATAAAATCCTGGATGGGCGTACCCCTCCTTATTGAAGATGAACCTATTGGAATGATTGCCGTTGACAGCGAGATTGAAAGGGCTTTCAGGAAGCGGCATTTGGAAGCTCTGAAAGCATTTGCAGACATTGCTGCAATAGGAATAAATAACGCCCGCCTTCACGAGGAGGTAAGAGATCTTTCAATAAGGGACTACCTTACTGGTGTATACAACAGGAGAGGTCTTTTCGAACTTGGAGAAAGGGAAATTGAAAAGGCAAAGCGCTATGGAACCAAGATGGGCTTGATAATGTTTGACGTAGATAACTTCAAAAAGCTTAACGATAGATTGGGCCATCTTGGAGGCGATTTTGTTCTAAAGAGAGTAGCACAAATCTGCTGCAAGATTCTGAGGGCAGCAGACATATTTGGTCGGTACGGTGGGGATGAGTTTATAGTGATATTGCCCATGACCGACTCAAGACGTACTGAGGAAGCGGCATTTAGGATATGCCGCGCATTTCGGGAGACGAATATTGAGTATAATGGAATTCTGTTGGAAGTTAGTGCCAGCTTTGGCATAGCAAGTTTTGTGGGACAGGAAGACGAGCTTGAAGAAATGATCAAGAGAGCAGACAATAATCTGTATGCCTCAAAGAGTTCTGGGGGAGATAAGGTAACTGGAGGAACAGAAAGTGACCAGTAGAAAGCGGGAGACAAGGAGTATGAACTTGAGTCTCGAAGCACAACTCAGAGAGAGAAAGAAAGAGCAGAACCTATTATATAGCTTTTCGAGAATCGTTATAGCGCTGAAAACTCTATCGAAGACATTATGATTAGTCTTGTGAGAATACTTCCCGATGCATTTATGGATCCAGCAAATACCCTAGCAGTTATTGTGTACAACGATAAAGAGTACGAATCGGGTAACGCCTTGAAAAGCGACCGGTTCATTTGTGAACCGATAAAGAAAAGAGGCAAAAGATTAGGAAGTGTAACTATCTATTACTGTGGTGACAGCGAAATTTCATTTCTCTATGAAGAAGGTTAGATGGTTCTTTCAATAACAGAGAGACTTGGGAAAATCATTCAGCGCATTGAGTCATCTGAAGCTCTTAATGAGAGTGAAGAGCGATACAGAGTCACTCTATCAAGCATAGGAGATGCTGTCCTTGCAACCGATGGATTTGGTATGATCGTGTTTGCGAATGGTGCCGTTCCAAGTTATTCTCGTTAGCTAGCTTCTCATTTTCTTAGTGGGAACAACTAGTTCTTAAGATGAAAGCTGGGTAAGATGCTAACGGATTTCTTAATGTGGCACAGTTTCAGTTCAAGCTGCACACAGGGGGGGAGCCTGACAGTTTCTTCTTCGTCGTTTTTAAGGTGATACGGAAATCCAGCTCATCTTCGGATCTTTTCTTGTCTCACGATAAGCCTGAAAAGACCACTGTAAAAGTATCTTAGAATAAGTATCTTGGTTTATATGCTAAAAGGTTGTTTCTCGATTGATGAACTTGAGTAATATAATCTCTAGTATAACCTTTTTATTCTTAATTTCGGAGGGTGATACACAGATGCTTCAGCTGGACAAAGTATCGAAAATTTACGAAACAGGCGAACTGAAACAGACGGCACTTAACGAAGTCTCTATTTGTTTTTCTAAGAACGAGTTTGTCGCGATTCTTGGGCCCAGTGGCTCGGGCAAGACCACACTCTTGAACATCATAGGTGGCCTCGACAGATGCGACCATGGAGACCTTATTATAAATGGAAAGTCAACAGAGAAATTCACTGACTGGGAACTTGATGCATATAGAAACAAAAGCATCGGGTTTGTCTTTCAAAGCTTTAACTTGATTCCACACCTCAGCATTCTGGATAACATCCAGATGGGCATGATACTTGGCGGTGTTCCCTCTTTAGAGAGAAAGAAGAGAGCGATGAACCTGTTAGAAAGAGTAGGTCTGTCTGATCAGGCGCATAAGAGACCCTATCAGCTTTCTAACGGACAGATGCAGAGAGTTGCCATTGCTAGAGCTCTTGCCAACAATCCAGACATCATTCTTGCAGACGAACCTACAGGTTCTCTAGATTCTCAGACCGGTGAACAGACGATAGAGCTTATAAGGGAGATGGCCCAGAAT
>WOZY01000067.1 GCA_011620045.1 Mesotoga sp. | reverse complement strand
GGCGGCTATCTGACCGAGAATGGTGTCGCTTCCAGTGCCGAGGTCCGTTGCTCCCACGAGTAGATTGAATGAACCGTCCTCATTCATCTTGATGGTAGCCGCCCCCATGTCGATTTTCGGGATTCCCGAGCCTTGCATTGCAAGGGCGCAGCCCACGCCACGAACCTTCGTTCCGTTTCTCGTCTTCTTTCCCCGCTTACTATCCCAGTCGATTGCCTTTTTTCCGAGATCGATGCATTCCTGAAGCTTACAGCTCCTCATGATCTGCGGGACCCCTTCTCTTCCTTCACCCATGATTTCGAATATAGGAGAGGTCTCGCCCTCTCTTATAGTGTTCATTTCTTTGAGCTTCAGCGGATCCATTTTCATTTCGTAGGCCAGTTCGTCGATCGCGCAATCAAGCGGGAAAAGTCCCTGGGGCGCTCCATACCCTCTATATGCCCCCGCGGGAGGAAGGTTTGTGTATACTATGTCGCCTCCGAAATGAACGGCGTCCACCTTGTTGTAGAGCGGCAGTGTCTTTGAACCGGCGACCATGAAGGTAGTGAGACAGTGTTCTCCATAGGCGCCGGTGTTCGATATGCCTTGCAGCGATACGGCTCTGATCTTCCCTTCCTTCGTTGCGCCGACGGCAACATCGAAACTCATCTCGTGGCGAATATTGGTTGCCATTGAGACTTCTTCTCTGCCGTAAACGATTCTTGCAGGCATGCCTGTCTTGATAGTTACAAGAGCCGCATAAGGTTCAACGATAATAGACTGCTTGCCTCCAAAGCCTCCGCCGATTCTCGGTTTTATCACACGGATATCCGCGATGGGCTTTTTCAATATCCGGGAAAGGATTCTCCTGCAATGAAATGGCACCTGGGTCGAAGAAACGACGGTAAGTCTGCCAACCGAGTCGAAATAAGTCAGAGCATTGTGTGGCTCAAGCGCGGCATGAAGCTGTGTATCTACGTGATAGGTCTTCCTCACTACGAAATCACAGCTTTCCAGAGTTTTCTCAACATCGCCAATATCCATCACAAAGTGCGCGGCTATGTTTCTTGATTTATCGAAGACACCCGAACAATCGCCCTCGTCATGAATTACTGGAGCCCCCTCTTTCGACGCCTCTCTCATATCGAAGACCGGATCGAGGATTTCATATTCGACTTTGATATTCTTCATGGCCTCTCTTGCAGCCTTTTCGCTTTTCGCAGCCACAACCGCCACAACATCTCCAACGTATCTTACCTTGCTATCCAGAAGATACGTATCGTAGGGTGAAGGCTCCGGATATCCCTGACCTGCCCTTGTGAAGGGAATTCTTTCGACATCTTTGAATGTGAAGACGCCGACTACATCGTGAATCGTCTCGGCCTGTCCTGTATCGATGTTCTTGATTAGAGCGTGGGCATGTGGCGAGCGCAAAAGTTTCACGACAAGAGCGTCAGGCACATCGTAGTCAGGAGTGTATACCGGTTTTCCCCTTACGAGCGCCAGACCGTCGACTTTCTTTTCTGGCCTTCCTACCGTTATGAATTCATCACTCATCGGTTTCACCTCTCATTACTCCGGCTGCCTTCTTTATCGCTCTATTCTGAGCTTCATATCCCGTGCATCTGCATAAGTTGCCGTTCAAAGCGAGCCGGATGTCTTCATCGGTCGGATCGGGATTTTCTCTCAGCAGAGCTTCACCGGTCATAACAACAGCGGGAATACAGTATCCGCACTGGGCGGCTCCTTCCTCAAGAATCGCTTCTTGGATTGGATGGAGCTTATCACCATCTGCCATTCCTTCAACCGTCTCAATGTTTTGCCCATCTACAGAAGCGGCGAAAGTAGAGCAAGAGAGTATCGGTTTTCCGTTCAGGAGAACTGTGCAAGTGCCACAGCTCGCCGAACCACAGCTCCTTCTCACGCTCTTGTAGCCGATTCTTCTGAGAACTTCGAGGAGATATTCCCCGGGCTCGATTTCGAGTCCATGAAGTCTTCCGTTCACAGTGAATGCTATTCTCATTCAATCATCCCCTTCAGCTTTTCGGCAGCTCTCTGAGCAAGGACTAACGCAAGGTGCTTTCTGTATTCGAAGGAAGCGGTCATATTAGACCCTCCGACAAAACTCTCATAGACGAGACTCCTTACGATCGAAGGCATGACTTCATTTATTTCCAGATCAACCATGGCGCTTTCGACGCTTTCGAACCTCGCCGGGTACTGCGGTCTCGATCCGCATACAACTCTGGCGGCTTTTATTCTGCCCTGCTCGGGCCTGATTGAAAGGCCTGCATTGACGGTCGCAACGTCGAAAGTAGTTTTAGAGAATTTTTCAAAGGCCGAAAACCAGCCGTCTCTCTTCAGTATTACGTGCGTTATCAACGGCTTTTCGCCTGCAGGGAGGGAAAAGTAATCGGATATCAGCATTCTTTGATAGCCGTCGACTCCATAGATAATGAGGCTCGAGCCCGTTACCAGGAGGCAGGTGCTTACGTCCGACCATCCTAGTTTCGGCGCTATAGAGCCTCCGATAGTAGCCATATTCCTGATTTGCCATGAACCAACGAGAGAGAAAGCCTCATAGAAGAACTCTCCGAACTTCTTTCTTATCACAGGGTCCTTCCTGAAGGACTCAACGGTTGTCGTCGCGCCAACGACAATTTCGTCTTCGGTCACAGAGACCGTGTCAAGTCTGAGTGATTTCAGATCGATGACTTTTTCGATGCGCGATGACTTCATCAAAGCCACGATAGTTCCTCCGGAAAGGAATATTGAATGTTCTTTGTCGTTCTGCATGAGTTCGTATGCCTCTTCAACGGTCTGTGGTCTGAAGTACTCACTTACGTTAGTCAGCATCATATCCCCTCTTTCTCCAGACTTTTAAGGTCCTCAAAATGAGATTCTTGATCACGGTAGTTCTATACCACGAGCTTGCACGAACATCATCGATCGGTGTAACGGATTTCATTGCAAGCTCGACGAATCTGTCCTCGTCAAAGGACTCTCCAGATCTTGAATAGTACTTGCAGGCTTCGACGGGAACGACAACTACTGGAGCGACCGATCCGAAGGCCATCCTGATCTCCGATTCGGAGATTAGGGATCCCACTGAAGCTACTGCAATGGCCATTGCGTTCCTCTGGCCAACTTTGTGGAACTGAGGGAAAAAATCTCCGGTCTTTTCGAACGTTATGGACTTGACGAATTCTCCATTTGCAAGAGATGTCAATCCCGGGCCTTTAATGAAATCGTCGATCCTTTCGACTCTCTCTCCTGCGGCGCTACCTATCGACAGGCTTGCATTGGAAAGCAACATAGGAACTATCGAATCACCCGCGGGAGACGCGTTGACAACGTTTCCTACCAGTGTGGCCCGGTTTCTGATCTGTGGACTTCCAATCTCTCTTAAAGCCATCTCCAGTATTTTGCTGTGCTTAATAATTGCATCGCTGTTCAGAAGTTCGGACATGGTGACCTTACAGCCTACTCTTAGCGAGTCGCCCAGGTCTTCTATGGTATCAAACCCCTCGAGATGCCTCAAGCTTATCACCCTATCTGGGTGTACTCTCTTCAACCTCATCTTCACCAGCAGGTCGGTGCCGCCGGCAAGAATGCAGCTTCTCTCAGAAAGGAGTCTTTGGAGCTCCTCCTCACTGGTCGGCATAAAAACCCTAAACGACATCTCACTTCACCTCCAAAATCCTCTTTCACTATCTAGAAAGAATAATCGTGGTCTGAATGAACTATCTTCTCCGGGACATCAATGTCAAACACATTGTGTCTTCCACCCTCAATTTCGCGAATCGATGCCAGCTTTCTTCTCACCAGCTGATAGGCACCCTGGTCACCGGAAATCTTGGACAGTTCAGGGAACAGCTTCTTCGATATGAATGTCGGAAAGCCTTTCTTACCCTGAAAAACGAAGGAGACCATTTCATCTTCTGGTCTTACGGAATGGAGAAGACATTCGACGTCTTCTCCGGTAATCAAAGGCATATCTGCAAGCGACAAGACGATTCCTTCAATGCTTTGGGGACACTCTTCCATGCCCCTGACTATGCTTGTCGAGATACCGCTTGAATAGTTCTCGTTGACAACAGTTCTGAACGTACCAGTCTTGAATTTCTCAATTTCGAAGCCCGGCTTCAGGACCAGAATCTTCTCCAGAGCAACGACGCTTTCAAAATTGTCTAGCGACCATTGTAGAAGAGGTTTTCCCCTGAAATCCGTCAGCAACTTCTCGCCGCGAAAACGACTGGATTCTCCGGCCGCAAGAAGGATCAGTGCAACCGATTCACTATTCATTTGCTTTCCTTAGGTTCTCAGCTGCCGTTCTCATTGCCTGGATTATCTTGTAGTAGCCGGTGCATCTGCAGAGGTTTCCCTCTATCGCTTCCATTATCTCTTCATCGCTTGGATAGACCTTCCGGTCGAGAAGCGCCTTCGTTGACATAATCATTCCCGGCGTGCAGAATCCGCACTGAACTGCTCCTTCGTCAATGAAGGCCTTCTGAATGGGGTCAAGCTCGCCATTCTTAGAGAGCCCTTCGATCGTTGTGATCTCGGAACCGTCTATCTCTGGAAGAAGAACGAGACAGGAATTGACTGCCTTGCCGTCGATTATTACGGTGCAGGCTCCACACTCTCCTTCGCCACAACCTTCCTTTGTCCCGGTGAGGCCAAGTTCGTCACGTAAGAAATCCAGTAACCTGATATCTTCCTTAATATCCATTGTTAAAGTCTCATCGTTAAGTGTGAAGGTGATCTTCATCTAAGTGCCTCCTCAATAACATCTTTCTCCGGCGGGAGGGTCTTTACTTCGGGAAGAACAGTCGATACATTCTTGAGATCTTTCAAGCCATTACCCGTAACGACGACCAGAATCCTGCTTCGTTCGTCGACAATCCCGATTTCTCTCGCCTTTCTGAAACCGGCAAATGCTGTCGCTCCGGCTGGCTCAGCGAAAACGCCTGTCTCCCTTGCAAGTTCAATTATACCCCCGAGAATTCGGCTGTCTGAAACAGATAAAAAGAGACCGTTATGTGCTTTGGTGTAGCGACAGGCCTTTACAACATCTCTCGGTTTTCCAACACAGATGCTGTCGGCAACCGTCGATGCCTCGAAATCTATGGGGTTGAAGGGATAGCCTCTTTCGTAGGTTTTCATAATTGCCGCGGAGCCCTCTGCCTGAACTCCTACCATGGTCGGCATTTTGTTTATCAGCCCGAGTTTGATGAGATCATCAAATCCTTTGTAAAAACTTGAAAGCACCGTTCCATCTCCTACCGGAACAAAAACGAAATCCGGGAGATTATCCCGCATCTCAAAGGCAAGCTCAAGGGCGCAAGTCTTTTTACCTTCGAGAAGATATGGATTTATCGC
>WOZY01000207.1 GCA_011620045.1 Mesotoga sp. | reverse complement strand
GAGAACATGTTGTCAGGACTTTCCGGATCGAGTTCTCTTATCCTGAACATGTTCGATTCTACGAAGACTTCTCCATCGGGAACCTTCTTTGCCGCCCAAAGTGCGCTCTTCTTGTCAGGCGTTGCACAGATTTCGAAGACCCATGCCTCGTTAGGGTCTGTTACTGTCAGTGTTTCTCCCCAGCCGTAGTAACCGTACTCAACAGCAAGCGCTCCCATGAGTTCTATTGCTTCTCGGGCTGTGGTAGTTCTTTCCATTGCAACTCTCGAAAGAGCAGCAACGTCGAAAATGCAATCTGCACTTGGCTGAGCATAGACCTTTGCAGAACATGTACATTCACCGATTGCCAGCTGATGTTCATTGATTACGCCATATACGGCATCGAAATAGCCGAATGTGTGCTCGACCTGATCGATATAACCCAGAGGCTCTGTTGCCGGTAGGTCTGGATCGTTGTAGGTCGGACCCATATCTGCACCGACATAACGTGGATATGGCTCGATGAACGGGTAAACAGCTCTCTTTGCTCCCGCTTCATAGTCTGCGGGTGGAACATAGACGTACCTGAAATCACAGAGGCCGCAGTCAGCCGAATGGCTCGTCATTACCGAACCGTCAACAGATGCACCCTTAGTAACGATGATCGTGGTACATGCAAGGCCAACGCTGACTATTGCTGCAGCCACAATCAGGACCAATAGGATCTTACGCAAATGAAACCCCTCCCAACTAGATTTTATTGGGGATATACCCCAGTTTAAGGTCGCTAGACCTCATTTATTTCACTAACGAAATCAGCCAGATATCTTTTCCACCCTTGTTGCTTTCCAAGCCACCGTCAGACGATGTTGAATAACCACAGAAAATATACTTTTCATCTGAACTGACACCCGAAAGAATGAAATCGTCCGCCGATCCACCTACCGATAATGATTCGACAAGCTCACCGTTTCCCTTTATTATAATTATCCACCCATCGTTCATGCCTAGAGGATCTTTGACGTCAACATCCTGTGAAGTTGTGTGACCTGCAACAAGAAAGTGTCCGTTCCCGAATGGCTGAACTACACGTGCAATATCTGTAAAGGTTCCTCCATAATTCTTCGTCCAAATCTCCTGCCCATCTCTGTGTACTGTTACAACATAAAAGTCTTTCCCTCCGAGTCCACTCGAAAACATAGATACTCCAGCATTTTGTTCACCAACAATGATGATTGTATCCTCAGAGATCATCACATCGTAACCATCTTCGAGATACATTCCACCGTAGCTCTCATAGGAAGAGACAACTCCTTCATTATCAATGATTGCGAGTGCAGCCTGTTCGCTGACGAAATTGCAGCTAATTCCTACGTCTTTGTAGGCCGTATAGCCTACAGACAATATCTCGCCTGCATCAGTTATCAGAAGCCTTCGAGCAAGATTTTCGTTGTTGTTTTCTCCATCTATTGTCCACTGGTTTCGAAGTTCTCCTGTAGAAGCAAGCTCAGTTATCCAGAAATCTTCACCCCAGACGTGTCCTTGAACATCTTCATCTACCGATCTCGTGTAGCCTGCAACGATTGCATTTCCCAATAGCCTCTCACCTACATCGCAAGCATGGTCCTGACCGCTTCCTCCGAATGTCTTCTCCCAGAGTAGTTTGCCTTCTGAGGAAAACTTGATTACCCAGAAATCTCCAAGCTTGTTGCTACTGGAAATATCGCTATCAGGTGATTCTGTCATGCCAACAACGATAAAACAACCGTCTCTTGTCTCAGCTATCGCTTCTGCGGCATCGGAATCACTACCTCCGAAAGTTCTAGACCACAACACTTCAAAATAGCCGTCCATTTTCACTACCGGGAAATCCTCTTTACCTTTCGAAGTCCCGAAATCTCCGGTAGTTGACGTTGTATATCCTGCAGTTAGAATACTTCCGTCTTCGAGCAAAACCAGATCGTTCGCAAGGTCATCGCCTTTTCCTCCGCAAGCAAACGAATACTCAACATTAATCTCTGAAAATGCAAGTACGCTTAACATAATGACGGCTAATGAAAATGCTCTCTTCATAAATCCTCCTGCTAGTCACAGCACCTGCCGCCGCCGAAATCCCTTTCAAAGATTGAAACGAGATCTACAACAACCGGCAACTCAACCAACACCGGGATATCTCCATTCAGATATGGCAAATATTGACCAATGGGGCTTTCAGCTACTATAAGGACATCTAGTAATGGAACGATTCTTCGGGCGAATTCTCCCTTTACGGGATCGTCTCCAGTTCCTTCAACATCGATATCTATTACCAGAACCTTTCCTCCAGATCCCTTCACTGAAGAGGCAAGCATCTCAATTCTGACGATATCTTCTGCTGATCCCTGTTCAGCGCCTCCAACTATGACAACAAGAGTACGGTATGGCGTTCCAGAAACGTAAAAGGGGTGAAAAATTTCTTCTGGTAGCTCTTTCCCAATCCTGAACCCAGCACCAGAATTCAGGTCTTCAATCTTGGCAGCCGGAGAATAGTCACGTGCAATTTGAAGACTGTCGCAGAAATAGTTTATATTCAGAAGCTCTATGCTCTCGCCCCAGACTGTCATTAACAGAGGATCTTCGATTACGGGCAGAGGTTCGACTGTCAGAGAGCAAAGGATTGAACCAGCAAAAAGAATCAGCATAACCGTACCAATTCTCAAAAGTGCCATCCCCAAAAAAATAGATAATAATAGTACGACACAAAAACTCGTTAAGTTAGGTTGTAAAACTTTCTTATAATCATTATAGCAAAGCCTTCTGCCAATTTGCCCGCTTACTCCAATCGATACACAAGTGTTAAATAGGAGGAAAAAGCTCTGGTTAGCTACGTAGGGAATGAAGTACGTAGTGCTTGAGGATTCTTGAGCGCAAAACACCGTCAATTGTCTCAGGTGAAGTCAGGAAACAGAGATGTTAACAAAAGAATATTGCATATTCTTTAAAAGGTCTACCAGATCTTCCGTTTCTGTGGAAGGTTCTGAGATAAACCAATTCATCTATCAAATAGAAGAAGGGCGGAGATTCCTCCGCCCTTCTAATCGAATATTACTCTATCTCCGTGTTGTCGATCCGTATCCTACTTCTTCAAGCCACCAGGTTGGGTAACCTGCGGTAGAACCATTTACATAACCGTCGTTCAGTGTGTAGATGAGTTCATCGGCCAGTTTCCACCATCTGTCCACAACTCTGTTAGCAAGACCGTTACTGTAGTTCGTAATGAAATCAATCGCTGCTTCTGGATTGCTCTTGTAAAGATCGAGCGCAACCTTTTCAATCAACGGCTGATTCGTAAGGAACTCACTTTCAAACTTCGTGTATTCCTCTTTGATGATCTCGATGGCTACATCATATCTGAGATCGGCAAGGTTCGAAACGTGATTGAATGCCCACCATGCAGAAGTTCTATCGAAGTAATCCCTTGCGCCCTGGCTGAATGATTTGGGAACGCTTGTCGCCCCTGCATAGAAAGGAATGAATACTGTTGAGTGAGGTGCATCTTCTCCGAACCATGTGACTCCACCTATCGCATCAGGCATCCAGTTTCTTGCCTGCCCAACTATGACATATGAGCATCTGAACATGGAGATTGCTCTCTCCCAACCGTCATAGTTGACACCTTCTGGTCTTTGGCTGGAAGAGGTCGCGTATCTGTTAGGATTGCCAAAAGGACCCGCAGCAAGACCAACCGTCAGATCGAATTCTGTTCCTTCATAATGATCACGCTTGATCATCATAAGATCTTGAACAGAAACCTTTTTGTCTGGTTTAACCGACAGAGGGTATCTTTCTGCCCAGGGGTCGAGTTCCAGAGAGGGGGCAAGAAGATCCAGGACTCTCCACTCACGTCGAGTGTTATAGAAGGCATTCTTCGGACCATACGCTGCGTAGAAAACGAACGGTTCCTGTCCGTCCCACAGTTCAAGATCCTTCGCAGTTGAGTACACATTTGGTGATGCCATGAAGTAATCCGAGTTCTCAAGATCGATCTCGCCAATCCTCGATCTGTTTGCATGCACGAGAACATGGTCGTCTGGAATTCTCTGTGCAACCCATACAGCTCCGGGTTCTTCACTTCCGGGAGACCAGAATGGACCGGGACCACAAATCTCAAACAACCATGCTTCCTCTCCATCGACAACGGTCAGACCTTCGCCACCATCTCCGTATCCGTACTTCTCTGCGAGTTCACCCATTATCTGGATAACTTCTCGTGCAGTTGTGCCTCTCTGCAGGCCCAGGACCTGAAGCTGTTCAATTGTCATCCAACCCTGAGAATTTCCCAGCGCTCTTTCACCGCTCCAGGTAGTTTCTCCGATAATAACCTGGTGTTCATTCATAAACGGATAACCGATGTGGAAGTAGGTATACGTCACAGGAACCTGAGGAATTTCGCCTACGTAACTGACCGTTCTCCCAGGAATACCGGCCTGGCAGAGTCCTTTATAGATGCTGACTGTTTCGCCTTCTTCATGAACTCCGCCAGCAATCACCTGCAGTCTCGCATCATAGCTGCCATCGCATGTATGAGTGACCATTGTGGAACCGTCAACAGACGCATCTTTTCCAACAAGGATAGATGTACATGCCATTGCAGTCAAACCATAACCGACAATGAGGACCAACATAACAATAAGTGCACGTCTCAAATTTCTCACTCCCCTTTCACAAAATGGGGGTCGGCCCGGAGACCGACCCGGACAATAACTTGAAATCTTACACTTATGGAAGCCTTAGAATAAGTGAATCTGCTAGATCCCAATATGCTTTCTCTACCTCGATCATCAAGCTGGAAACGTAGCTAGTTAGGAATTCAACTGCCAGATCCCTATCGGTCTTGTAAAGCTCAAGTGCTGTAGCTTCAATTGCCGGCTGAACTTCGAAAATCCTTTCTTGAAGAGGTTTTCTGACAGCATCTACTCTGGGCATCATGTCCTGATACCTCACTCCAGACAACCTGTCCACAGTATAGAATGCCCAGAAAGCGTCATCTCTGTTGATCTTGCTGTCTCCTCTGTTAATCGTCGTCCACGACTCTGGCACACTTGTTGTAGCACAGAACAGTGGTACAACAACTGCCTTGTGAGAGTTGCCAAGGCCAAACCAGGAGACCGCTCCAATTTCAGGCGGCAACCAGTCTCTCGTTTGGTTTATGAAGAAGCAGCTTGTACTCTGAACAGCGATATTCCTAACGTTAGGTATTCCAAGGAGATTTCTGAACTCCGAACCCGGCTGAGGTGATGCAAGGCCGCTTTTGCGCATTTCACCCTGGTATTCGTATAGCCAGGCTTCGTTGGCTTCCATATCTGCCGGTGTACCTGTCATAACATCTCTATATAGTTCAATGATGTCA
>WOZY01000219.1 GCA_011620045.1 Mesotoga sp. | reverse complement strand
ATAGGAGAAATCACTAAAAAGCAGAAGGATATTTATACTAAACTGGGTATGAAATTAGCCTCGTTATAATTTCCGGAAATGCAGGTAATAAACACCGCTCTTAAGTTCTTCAAAGGGCACCCTAACGACAAATGAATTATCTACTACAGTGCACGAAGAAAGGGGAAAGTCAACAATTGCAGCTGCAGCAAACAACAAGATCGATCTCGACAAGTTCTTCATTGTCAACCTCCAAGAAAAAGATAAATAATGGAAATCCTTTGTTACGAAAAACAAGAATGACTACACTGTTTGACGAAGGAATCCTTCGAGACCTAACCAAGAAGGTTTAATCATAAGATTCGATCTAAGTTACCATGTATTTGTGATCTTCTCTAAGCTCTCTGAGGATGAAGATGGTCAAAATACGCCTATTAGAAGCTTTTTATTGCCAGCACTTGCTTTCGAAATCACCTACCCCCGTTTCCGCTAAATCCTTGTCAGGAAACTCCTCGATTTCTTTCGCTTCACTACGTGTGTCGATTGTATAGTAAGCTTCAGCTGGTGCGAAAACACATATCTGAGCTGCCCTGTAAGTTCGAAATCTCATTCCACATTTATCACAGAGACCAATGTCCTCAACATCCCTTCTGAAATTCACTTCCCTATTGTATCTTCGGCAGAAGGATCTGTTCTTTTCGTCTGTGAAAAAGTACATGGCTTGCGGTTGTCTGGAGTTCTCCCCACCAGACAGCTCGGCTTCTTCAGAGTTCAACCACTTCCATGACGTTGAGTTGAGTCTCTCCGGATCAAGGTCAGTTTTCTTCAAAATATTCACCTCTCGTGACACACCTTTCCAAATGAAATGTTATCATGAATGTACCTAATACACGAGGGGGAATGATTTTGAAGAAGTTTCTACTAATACTCCTGGCAGCGTTTCTTTCGCTCACCCTGATCGGGGCCGAATATGCAGTCAGGATAACAAAAGGTGGAGAAGCAGTATCTAGTGAGTTCTGGATAACAAGAGAGGAAATTGAGCAGGCATTTAGCGCAACAGTGGCAAATGCGGCAAGTCAAGGAATCACACTTGATCCCTATTTTGACAGCTACTATATACCAAGTGAGCTTGGGTTGAAGACCATGATAATACCATATATCGTTGACCAGAAGCTAATAGATTACTATGCGTGGGAGAGCAATTTGATTCCTTCTGAAGAGGAAATTGATGCTGAAACTGATTCGATGATGGAAATGTACACTTCAAGTCCCGACATGGTTGAGCAGATAGAGTCGCTCTATGGTTCCATGGAAGCCTTCAGATCGGAAATGAGAAACTATGTTTCTGATGCCCTTAAAGCAGCGCTCGTTCAAGAGTCGGTAGCCCCTTTAAATGATGACGCTCTGGGGGCTTATTTTGGTGAGTTCAAGACAGAGATAAAGAATCAATTTGAGACTATAAGAGCCAGACACATTCTGGTTACTGAAGAGGCAACAGCAAGTGAATTAATGAATAGAATCGAAAGCGGCGAAATCACTTTTGCAGAAGCCGCCCTTCAGTTTTCAATAGACTCTTCATCGGCAGCCAATGGAGGCGAGCTGGGATCAATAATCAGAGGTCAGACCGTTCCTGAATTCGAGGAAGCTATCCTTACTGCTCCTATCGGCGAGTTGTATGGACCCGTTCAAAGCGAATTCGGTTATCACTTGATAATTGTAGAAGAGAGAACAGAGATAAACAGCCTTGAAGATGTTGTCAACTCTCCCAGCTATAACGATTTTGTATCAGGCTATCAAAACGATGCGTATAACAGGTGGATAGAGAGCTATATTGAAGAGAACGACTTCGATTATGAGATTCTGGATAATGAGTTCCTCTTCTACAATGAATATGCCGAAGCAAGAGCGACAGAAGAGTCTGCGAACGAGTTCTTCGTCGAACTAGCGGCAAACATATTTGGTGAGGAGTCTTCTAAAGCTTCTGCGATGGAATATGCAGCATTCATCGAACTATCGGAAATGCTTGGTTACACTGACAGTCCAGACTATGAGGCAGCAATAAGAAATCTCTTTGAGACCGGTGAGAAGCGCGGTGTAATCGTGCAGAAGATGTACGAGCTTGATGGTGAAGACCCCGAGGTTGCTGCAGCATATTACAATACCTTGCTTGGGGAACTGGAAAGTACGTTCATGAACCAGGATCTTCTTCAGCAGCAGTTAAGCAGCTATGGACAAAGCTTCGTGGATTACGTATTCAACACAATTGGAGAGATTGAATCCGGTCTGGAAAGTATGGTCAATAAAGAAATCTCTGGTGAATTGAAGGCCGATATTCTTTACATTCTTATAAGGAACAACTCTCTTTCACTTGAACTTGACTACAGCCCTGAGTGGATTGAGGAAAAACTGAACAAAAGGCTAAGCTACTTCGAGAATCTCATGGAAGTCGACCCCTCTGAAGAGGCACAGGCCGAGATAGATTCAATACTTTCAGAGTTAGAACAGCTTGCAGCAGAAAAGGAAACACAGAACGCAACTGATTGAACTAACATAAAGAACCAAGAACCGGAGAGTTTCTCTTCGGTTCTTTTTTGGAATCCCGTTTCGATCTATTGGAAGAATACCTTCATTTGGAGGAACATTTGTACAACGTGTCAGTCTGTAAGACTCTTATGATCATGCTCCTATACCTTCGCCAGCAGGCTCGACCGTGGGACCTGTTGGTTCGTCCCTCTTTTCGCTTCGCTTTTCTTCGAAGAGCTTGGACATACCTTTTGTGAGAAAGACAACAGTAAGAACGGCATTTCCTACGCACGATGCTAGAACAAGATAGTGAACAGGAAATCTGTCAACTGCAAATCCGAAGATGGCCGAACCCAAGGGAGTAGCAATCTGTGCAAGAATTGAGATCACAGAAAACACTCTTGATCTGTGACTTGTAGGCACTATACGATGAAACAAAGTTTGCAGCGGCGTGTTCACAAAGGCGTTAAACACCCCCATAACAAGTATAGGTACTCCGAGTGATGCAAAATACAGCCATGAAGCCCCACCGAAAAGTTTCGTGAAGTACGGAAAAAAGAAAGCTGCCAGACTGAAGTTTATAGCTGTTTCCGCGGCCAGACCTCCAGCAAATAGACGACCCTGGCTTTTCTTAACAAGAACCGTTCCTAACAAGACATTCCCAATGAGAACTCCAATTACCCAACCCGATTGAAGAAAGCCGTACTGCTGACTGGAAAAGCCGACTACTGTGCGAGCGAAAAATGGGAAGACAACTATGAAGATCGGAGACAAGAGAAAATTGGAGACCATAGCAAATATCAGAATCATCATCAGTCCCTTGATTCTCCTCAGAAAGGTCATTCCCTCGGCGATATCGACAAAAACACTCTTCACTGAAACCTTGGATTTTTCGGTCGTCTGCTGATACCTGATGAAGATTTCGCTGATTGCTGAGGCTATGAACGACGCTCCGTTAAGAATGAAGACTATCTCAATTCCGAACAGGCCATAGAGAATTCCGCCGAAAACCGGTCCCACAATGTAAGAGACGGAGTTCACCGCCCCCAGAATTGAATTTCCTCTCATTAGGTTGTCTTCTTCTATGATGTCTGGAAGCATAGCGGCTGTTGCCGGGTCGAAAGAGATATCCAGCGTTGAGATTATTAGTTGAAAGACAAAGAGGAGTGTTATGGTTAGAGCTTCAGTGTTTGCAAGGTATGCCATTGTCAGAATTGCGGCACCTCTAGCAAAATCCATGTATATCATGATAAGCTTGCGGTTGAATCTATCACCCAGGACTCCCGCTATCGGACCGAAGAGTATTCTGGGGAGCATAGTAACTATAGAGAAAGTACCCATCATTGCTCCGGAGCCCGTAATATCAAGAATGTAAAGCGGAATTGCCAACGCCTGGACTCCGCTTCCGATGAGAGAGACTAATCGTCCAGTTGTGAATAGGCAGAAATTCCTCCCCAAACCTTTCATTGAATCACCTCAAATTCTGCAAACTTGTATTCAATAATATCACAATAAGTACAACATACTCAATAGTAGACTTAATAATTGTTATGTTTACAAAAACAATACTTATGTGAATCAAGAATTTGTATTGTCAAACCCAAGACAATGAGAAATGCAACCGAAGATGAGTGAATAAATGTCATTAGTCTCAAAAGTTCTAGAACGAAATATGAATGAGTGAATTAGTCACACAATTAATAACAGCTTGAGCTCAGTTTCTGGGAAGAGTATTCTTGAGATAACAATGAGTTTGTGGCATGCATTTGTATGTAAAACCAAACGACATGTCTTCTTTTTTGAGAACAGCATGAAACAGGAGGTGTTTGCTGCAGAATATAAAACAGGAGGATTTTCAAAATGCGTTTCAGCAAGAGAGATTTCCCCTTGGAAACTGGCTGGCAAAGACTTGTATGTTATAAACTGCCTGTTTGCAATATGGAACTATCAGATGAGAGGGCAGCAAAGAATATGATGTCTACCGCAATCGATATTACAAGGACTTCTTCAAGAAAAGGAATAGTTGCGTTTGGATACACGGATCCGAAATGGTACCTTCCAGTCCTGTTCTTTGTGTTTGAGAAGTTCGGTTTTCAAGATCTCTAGAAACTGAGATGAGAGACTGATGATGCTTACTCTGTCTAGCAAAGCTGAGATGCCGAAACAGAGGTGAGCAAGTATTCTTGTACTCCTGTTAAGGGGAAGATTGTGCTGGATCTCTTCTTCGACAATTGCTGTTCAACCAGCGAAATAGAGGCAAACAGAGTTATGAGAAGGAAGAGGAATTTGGAGCAGATGTTATTTTGAACACTCACCAAATTGAAGAGCAGGGAGCCAAGAAGAATTCGGAATCGCCGTGAGCGATTCTTATCAGTGGGAAGGAGATATTCTAGGGATATGAATCTCCCGAGAGCGGAATGGGGTAAGCGATTCCCAATGCTATCAACTGTAGTTAAGTGTTTCATTCACCCAGGCGGAATCCTGAGTTAGCCAACAAGAGATAAGAGCTCAGATATATGAACAGACAAGGAAATTGTGCTCGCATATTGCGTTCTTCGATAAATCTATGGTCAATCCCTGTAATCTTCTTAGAGACAAAACGACATTGTGGAGGATACTCAACTCCTAATAGAACGGTGAAACAAAGAGACTTCCAATCACTTCATTTTAGGGGCGCCCATCATATAATTGTAGAGACACAGTATCGGCATTTACTGAGAGTACATGTTTTGCGAGGTGATACCTATGACGGCAATTTGGAAGGGAAGAGTCATTGCAGATAGTGACCAGACCATCGTAATTGAGGGTAATCATTACTTTCCTCCGTGGACCGTAAATAGAGATTTCCTTGAACATAGCGATTTCACTAC
>WOZY01000313.1 GCA_011620045.1 Mesotoga sp. | reverse complement strand
GTGTACCATGAAGAAATCACTAATAGCAATTTGCTATATCGCATTGATAATCACATCTGGGCTTGCGATTGAGTTGAAAGAGTCAGCCAACTCAATGAGTGTAACTGATCTTGCAGTACTCGAGGTTCAAGAAAATCCCTCCACGGGGTATCTCTGGCATATCTTCGCAGAGCCGGCAGGTGTGCTGAGAAACTTCCTTGAAGAGCATAATGCACCCAGTATGATGCCGGGTGCTCCTTCTGTTAAAGGTTGGATAATGACTGCAGCAAAAGAGGGGAAGGCGTTGATCACCTTAAGACTCTTCAGGGAGTGGGAAGGAGAAAAGCACTCGATAGACTTCAGGGCATTGACCGTTGATGTAACTGGTGAGGAAAAAGGCCAGGTTGATTTCAATATTCTATTGAACGAGGTTTCCCTCGGTTCAACCTTCACTGTGACGCTGGAAGAGAATGCCAGCACGGGGTACTCATGGCAGTATCAGATACTTGGAGACGGTATCAGTGAAATCGGTAAGAAAGTCCTGGCCGATGAGAGTGGAAAAGTCGGAGCCCCTTCGAAAGTCACCTGGACTTTCCAGGCGGTAGATGGTGGCAATTCAGCAATTGTTTTTAGATATTTTAGATCATGGGAAGGCGAGAAATCAGCGGTAGATTATAAAGCCTACAATATCTGTGTACGATGAACTCCGGAACTAACATGCGACTGTATAATATAACTGAGGTGATCCTTAGTTGACTATTCCGGGGGGTAAGCTGCAGGTATATCTGACGTCAGTTCTGATCATAGTTGTTTCGGCAATAGTATTTCCAATGCATACTTTTCAGCCGGTCAGGCTGCTGGCCATATTGAGCGAAATGGTCATTATTGGGGTTTCGCTCGTTGCGGCTTACATCCTCGGGAACAGGGAGGTTCATAGGGGAATACCTCTTGGACTCATTCTGCTGTCACTTTCTACATACTTCGATTTACTTGAAGCGCTTACCGGAATGAATTACTATGAGTTCATTTCCGTGGCTCTCCTAGGTGTGGGTTTTCCTATTTTTCTGGTAAGTTCAATTTATCACATCAGGGAGCGAAAGAAAAGAATATCCGAATTCAGCGCAGTTTTGAGTAACTCGTTGGACGGTATTCTCCTGCTAGACCTATCGGAAAATGTTCTTTATCCGAACAAAACCGCATGCGATCTACTGGGATACAACGAAGAGCAACTGAAGATGAAAAAGCTTTCGGACTTTCTTTCTGAAGAGGGCGAGAAAAAATTCAGAGAAGCAAGATCTTCTCTCTTCGCAGGCCAGAATCTATCCTCATTTGAAGTCGAGCTGATTACGTCCGGCGAATCACAACTCGTTGCCGAAATCAGTCTGGTGATTGGGAGGAATGCAAATGGAGATCCTGATTCGATTATACTGACTTTCAAAGACGTAACGCACACGAGAAGAATCGAATCGGCTCTTGTTGAGCAGAACAGGTTCCAGAAAGTTCTCAGCGAGTTAATTACGGAAGTCCTCGAAAGTGATTTCGATGAGGAGACCTACAAATACTTTCTTATGAAGTGCGTTCGGTCTTTTCCCAGGGCCGATGCAGCCGCCTTTTTGCTTAGAGAGGATGACAACCGCTTTCACTTCGTAGCTACCTACAATTACGATTTTGAAGAACTGAAGCCGATCTCTTTTGCTCCAGAGGAGCTTATTCAGAAGAGCAGCGATGAGGTGGTAATCATAAAGGATTACAGTGTTGACTATAAAATGGATAGTGACCGGTTGAAGAGGATCATCAAGGGAGGAAGGCTATTGGAGATAAAGAGCACTCTCTCCATACCAATAAAGATAGATGGTGACGTCAAGATGTACTTCAATCTCGACAGTTTCAGTTCTTCAACTGCCTTTGATGACGAGGAAATCATGAATACCGCGATGGGATTTGGAAAAGCTATATCGGTTCTTCTCTGGAGAATTCGCACGGTAAACGAGCTTAGAAGACAAAGAGAATTAATGGAAAGACTGTCGTTGGAAGATCATCTGACAGGTCTTCCAAATCGTAGGGCTTTCTTCGATTGCTCGATGAGACAGATAGAGCTCTCAAGACGGAACGGGGAAGAAATGGCTATCCTTTATCTCGATCTCAATGATTTTAAAGGAGTCAATGACACTCTTGGACATGACTTCGGTGATGAGCTTCTAAAAAGCGTTGGCAAGCGCCTGAGTAACGTATGCCGCAAAAGTGATCTCATTGCAAGAATGGGCGGCGACGAATTCGTTTACATTTTGCCTTCGACAGGAGAAGAGGGAGCATTAGAGGCCGAAATGAGAATTCATGAAGCTTTCGTAGAACCGTTCTACGTGAAGAACAGA
This sequence comes from Mesotoga sp., assembly GCA_011620045.1. GTDB lineage: Bacteria > Thermotogota > Thermotogae > Petrotogales > Kosmotogaceae > Mesotoga. The sequence goes on along the minus strand of WOZY01000313.1, from coordinate 3,031 downwards.
AGCGTGAAGTTGACCACCAGCGTCGGCATTGCCATCTATCCAGATGACGGAGACACAATAAGGCAGCTGTTAATTGTTGCAGACGAAAAGATGTATGAGAACAAAGACAGTCTCTCAATGGAGTCAAAGAAGGCCAGTATAGATTGACTTTCGGATAGCAGTGATTTAGTTGTGCCTAAAGGATCGTTCACCTCGTTTGCTAGTGTGCCCCCATGGTTGAACTCTTTCTCACAGTATGGAACTGCTGACACTTTAGGTACTATTCGTGCTAAGATTGTTTGTCCAAGCAAATACATTGTTTAGTTCTTCCATATCTGAAGCCTTCAGATCCCCTGAATTGGGGATACGTCTTTTCCATTGTTGCAAGGAGGTGTATATGAAAACTAAGTTGATAGTTTTCGTGGTGCTTCTGTCAATTCTGATCATTATGGTTACAGGCTGCCCACCCCCTAACAAATTCACATTGACTGTCACGACTTCGCCGGAAAGTGGATTGAGCATCAGCATAGCCGGCGTAAGCTATGACTCTCCGAAGACAGTTACTCTCGATGGAGGTACTTCAACGGTTATTGGTGTCACCGATCCTCAAGAGAAAGACAGATCGGGTCAGGTGACAGGACCGGATACTCGTTTCACTTTCATTCAGTGGAATGACACAATCACAAGCAACCCCAGAACGATAACGCTCACCTCCAATATGACTTACACGGCCGAAATGAAGCTCGATTACAAAGTGACCACATCGACCAGTCCAGCAGGGGGAGTTATTGCTGGGGCAGGCTGGTACACTGCGGGGACTGTTGAGAGTTTCACCGCGCCGGTAAGAGCCGGTTATACCTTCAGTCACTGGCTTGTAAACGGTACAAACTCGGGTTCCTCGATCACTCTTGGCGTTACAATTAACGAGCCTAAAAACATCGTCGCCGTTTACACTGCAGATCAGCTTCCCTGCATTTTGACTGTCACGACCTCTCCAGATCTGGCTCTTGACATTGAAATCGATGGAGCTCCATTTACCTCTCCAAAAGGGATGATTGTCAACACTGGTACTGCAAAGCAAATCTGGGTAGATCCTTATCAGGAAAAGAAGATATCACCTTGGTCGACGGGACCAGAAGATTCAATAGATTCAAAATACTCATTCAGAAACTGGAATGATGGAAGTACTTCGAATCCCAGAAATGTGACGGTCAACTCTGACACAACATACACTGCAAACATGGACACTGAGTATCGTATCACCGTTGATTCCTCACCATCAGAAGTATTGGAAGTTGCCGATTTTTGGACAGAGAGAGGCACAGAATGGTCGTTCGATTTCAGTGGAGATTTGGGTCCGTACAACTTCAGCCACTGGTATGTAAATGGTCAGAACCTTGGAAGTGCATGGCCTCTAGAGTTATATGTGGATAAACCCTATCATGTTACTGCAGTCTTTGCAGAGCAGCAGGCACAATACACTCTTACAGTAACTACCACTCCGGAAACCGAATTGAACATCAGTATTGGTGGTACTAACTACACTTCGCCGAAAACAGTGGTTCTCAATAGCGGAACTAGAAGTAATATTGGAGTCACCTCTCCTCAAGAAAAGGATAAGTCGTCTCAGGTAGCAGGAACGGATACTCGGTTCACTTTCATTCAGTGGAATGACACAATCACAAGCAATCCGAGAACCATAACCCTCAACTCCGATATGATTTACACCGCAGAGATGAAAGTAGAGTATAAAGTGACCACATCTACAAATCCTGCAGGAGGAACCGTTGATGGAGCCGGCTGGTACATGGCAGGTACGATGAAGAATTTCACTGCACCAGTAAGAACGGGGTACACATTCTCTCACTGGGTAATCAACGGAACAAACCAGGGGAATGCTAACCCCATACCGGTGAACATAAACTCGCCGAAAAACATCGTTGCACAGTATACAGCAGAATCTACAACGAAGAACATTTATGGCACCGTTACCCCTTATACGGGTAACATAAAGACCTCGAGTCTGGATGAAACAGAGATACTCTCAAATACAGAAATAAGGACCACGTATGACAAACCCGAATTCATCGAGAATGAATATCTGCTGAAGGTAGAATCGTTCAATGAAACAGAGAGATCATTCTCCACCTCCTCTCTTCCCGAGATCCAGATAATTGGCAGGATAGAAGACTACTACGGTGAACTGAAGTACATACATGTGAGAACAACCGCCAGTGAAAAAGAGTTGAAAGGACTGCCGGGAGTTGTTCAGGTATCGAAGAACAGTCTATTCTATGCACTTGATACCACGCCAAACGATCCCTCATACCCCGTTCAGTGGAACTATCCCGTTATGAATATGCCTCGGGCCTGGGATTACACGGTCGGTTCAAGGAGCGTAGTTGTTGCTGTAATCGATTCGGGATTCAGCACGAGTCATCCCGATCTCGCAGGAATCTTTGAATCCGGCTATAACTTTGTAGACAACAACACAAATGTCTCGGAACCAAACACTTCCGAAGACAGCCACGGAACTCACGTTGTTGGAACGATCGCTGCACTCACAAACAACGGGATCGGAGTATCTGGAGTTACGTGGGGAGGATTCGGAATTACCTTGATTCCGATCAGGGGAATCAAAGACGCAGCAGCACTCATGAACAGCATCATCTACGCAGTCGATCATGGAGCGAAGATTATAAACATGAGCCTCGGAGGAGCTTCAGACAGCCCTGCAGTATATGATGCGGTAGAGTATGCAGAAAAAAATGGAGTAGTGATAGTTGCTGCGGCGGGAAACAACGGAAATGGGGATATCCTTTATCCAGCACGCTATTCAGAAACTATAGCGGTCGGGGCTGTTTGGGAAGATGAAGGCACGATAACATGGTCGAGTTACTCCTGCTTTGGTCCTGAACTCGATGTAGTTGCACCCGGAGGGTACATGCAATCGGGCACTGATCCAAATGGAATATACAGCACCGGCTGGACCCCTTCAGGCAACACATATATGTATATGCAGGGAACATCGATGGCCACGCCACATGTCACG
>WOZY01000302.1 GCA_011620045.1 Mesotoga sp. | reverse complement strand
CTATATCCCGGCTATGTCTTCATCGAGATGATAATGAATGAAGAGACGTGGAATGTTGTCAAGAACACTCCGAATGTTGTCAACTTCGTTTCGGTAGGAGGTCAGCCTGTACAGCTCAAGGAGAAAGAAATAAAGGCCTTGTTGAGGTTGGTAGGAATTGAAGAGTATGAAGAACATTCAGGCGGTCCAGTCAAGATAGAAGTTGACTTTGATATCGGCGAGGTCGTTAGAATCAATACAGGTCCATTTGAAGACTTCGTTGGAAAAGTGACAGGTCTAGATCCTGAAAGACAGGAATTGAAAGTTGTCGTTAGTATCTTTGGAAGAGAGACACCAGTTATCCTCAGTTTGTCTGAGGTTGAGAAAATAGTCTGATCTACGAAAAAGTGGGAGGGCTAAGCCCGTTTACCACAAGGAGGTAAGCAAATATGTCTAAGAAGATTATTGCCCAAATCAAGCTACAGCTTGAAGCGGGGAAGGCAACGCCAGCACCTCCAGTAGGACCGGCTCTCGGTCAGCATGGAGTGAATATCATGGGGTTCTGCAAGCAGTTCAATGCAGAGACTTCAGACAAAGCCGGAATGGTGCTGCCGGTAGTTATTTCGGTATATGCAGACAGATCCTTCAGCTTTATCCTCAAAACTCCGCCCGCCAGCTTCCTATTGCTTAAAGCCGCCGGAATCCAGAAGGGCTCTGGAGTTCCTAATCGTGACAAGGTTGGCAAGGTTACCAGGGCACAGCTAGAAGAAATCGCGAAAGTCAAAATGCCCGATCTCAATGCCAGAACAGTCGATGCCGCTGCGAAGATTATTGCTGGAACTGCTCGCAACATGGGCATCGAAATCATAGGTTGAGGAGGGGTCTGAATGCCGGTTAGATCAAAGAGATACATTCAAGCTAGAAAGTCCGTCGACAGAGTCAGAGTTTACTCTGTGGAAGAGTCTATAGAGTTGTTAAAGAGTTTTCCGCCAACTAAGTTTGATGAGACCGTTGAGATGCACATAAAGCTTGGAATCGATCCTTCAAAGTCTGATCAGCAGGTTAGGGGTACAATTTCCCTTCCTCATGGAACTGGAAAGGATGTACGGGTTCTGGTGTTTGCCAAAGGAGAGCAGGCAGATGTTGCCAGACAGGCCGGAGCGGACTTTGTGGGCTCGGACGATCTAGTTCAGCAGATTCAAGGTGGCTGGACAGGTTTTGATGTCGCTATCGCTACTCCTGATATGATGAGAGACATAGGTAGACTGGGTAAGGTTCTTGGCCCGCGTGGCCTTATGCCATCTCCCAAGGCCGGAACTGTGACAACCGACGTCGAAGATGCTGTTAAAGGATTCAAAGCTGGGAGAATCGAAGTGAAGAACGATAAGACAGGGAATCTTCATCTGCCTATCGGAAAGAAGTCGTTTGAAAGTGGGAAACTGCGTGAAAACTTCGTCTCGGCTCTGAATCAGATTACAAGAATGAAGCCATCCGGTTCGAAAGGTAGATTCGTTCAGAGAGTCTTCCTCACAACGACCATGGGTGCAGGAATAAAGGTAGATTTCGTTAAAGAGACAGAGAAGTAGTCAAACAAAAACAAGATATAGATTCAATGCCAGAGACAGTAGGTAATTAAGAGCGTAAGCCGCCTACCGAGGCATGTAGAAGATATAGCCTTCTGCGGCCTCGATTTTGGGGCCGCTTTTCTGAAAGGAGGTGCGAGAAGTGCTAACCAGAGAAAGAAAAGAAGAAATCGTTGAGAGTCTATCAGAGGCCTACAAGAAGTCTTCTCTAATACTGTTCGCGGACTATAAGGGTATGAAGGTAGATGAAATCACTACTTTCAGAGACAGACTTTATGAAAAGTACGAAGATAGAGCCCAGTTCACGATAAAGAAGAACACGCTGGTCAGGCTTGCTCTAAACAATGCCGGTTTTGACGAAAGCGAATGGAAAGACTCAATTACCGGTACGACGGCAGTGCTGACTGTGGATGATGAGGATCCGATCTCAGCGCTGAAGATAATAACTGATTTCAACAAGAACAATAAGACCTTGCCAGTCATAAAAGCAGGATTTCTTGAAGGGAAATACTTCACCGGAGACCAATCTGCAGAACTTGCAAAATTGCCTTCGAGAGATCAACTGATTGCTATGGTTGTGGGAGGATTTGCTGCTCCTATAACCGGTCTTGTATATACTCTGAATGGAGTGCTAACGAAGTTCCTGTATGCTCTAAATGCAATTAAGGATAAAAAAGCTGAATGATTCATGTGGAGGTGTGGTAAGATGACTAAGGAAGAACTAATAGGCACAATAAAAGGAATGACAGTAGCAGAGCTTTCTGAACTTGTGAAGGCCTTGGAAGAGGAATTTGGTGTCAGCGCAGCAGCTCCTATGGCTGTCGCTGCGGCGCCTGCGGCAGGTAATGCGGCAGACGAGGAAGAGGAAGAGCAGTCTGAATTCAAGGTTGTTCTGAAGTCTTTTGGAGCGAAGAAGATCGATGTTATTAAGGTCGTAAGAACGATAACCGGACTCGGACTAAAGGAAGCCAAGGATCTTGTTGAAAAGGCTGGAACGGCGGAAGGCGTTGTCAAAGAGAACCTTCCAAAAGCGGAGGCAGAAGAACTGAAGAAGCAGCTTGAAGAAGCTGGCGCCGAAGTCGAACTGAAGTAATTGGGCAATTGTCTGGTTACATATTTTCTGTATAATAAAGACACCCACATCAGGGAAATCCTCTGATGTGGGTTTGGTGTGCTAAAACATACGAGAGGTGATCTGATGAGAAAGGCCATTTTTGGCAAACGAGAGCGGTGGGTATTTGGAAGAGTGTATGAACCTCTTGAAATCCCGAATCTCATTGAGATCCAGACTCGTTCCTTCGAGTGGTTCATAGATGAAGGTCTTCTGAGTGTTCTGAAGAAGTATTCCCCCATCAAGTCGCAGATCCAGCGTTCGGATCTCAAGAAGGGCGAGAAAGGCTTCTCTCTGGATTTTGTATCGACCAGAATAGGCGAGGCAAAACACTCCATTCAGGAGTGTAAAGACAAAGGTCTCACGTATTCAGTTCCGCTTTATGTGACTGTAAGAATCACCGACCTTTATACCGGAGAGATCAAGGAGGAAGAGGCCTTTTTTGGATACTTGCCTTTTATGACTGACAACGCCTCCTTCATAATCAACGGAGCGGAAAGAGTAATCGTTAATCAGCTCGTGAGGTCTCCGGGTGTCTATTTTGTTGATGAACCTACGAAGGCGGTATCGGGTTCTCTTCCCATTTATATTGCGCATTTTCTGCCTGTAAAAGGTGCGTGGTTTGAGATCCTCCTTAATCCCAACAAGCAAATAATGCAGGCTAGAATCGACAGAAGAAGAAAACTGAATTTCTTTGTCTTCCTGAAGGCTCTGGGTTACGAAAACGATCTCGATTTGCTCAGACTTTTTGAAAGTGGATATGATGTGTCGGACGAGGATGAATTACTCGCAAATGTTGGAAGTATGATACTTGAAGATATCAAGACTCCTGGCGGGGACCTGATAGCTGAAAAGGGAACGCTACTGACTGAAGATATTATCTCAAGAGCAATCGAGGCAGACGTAAAGACAATAAAGCTGCCGCTCCCTATTGCAATGAAGACTTTCATTGCGCTGCAGAAGACATACGGAGAAGGAATGACCGAGGATGACGCCTATATTGAACTTTTCAGAAAGCTCAGACCCGGTGAAATTCCTCGAATAAATGCCGCCAAGAGCTACATAACCAACCTATACTTCAGTCCCGACCGATTTGACTTTTCCGATGTCGGCAGATACAAGGTCAACAGCAGGCTTAAGAAGGTCTATCAAGACTACCTGAAGGAATTTGAAGGAAGGAAAGTCTCAAAGGACACGGATTACGCAGAAGAGTCCAGTGTTCTTACCGTACTTGACGTGGTCCTAGCGGCAAGGCATTTAACAGAAATAGAAAGCCGCCCGGAACTTCTCGATACGAAGGACCACCTCGGAAACAAACGGGTTAGAACAGTGGGCGAACTCATGGAAACTGAATTTGAGAAGGCCTTCATCAAAATACATAAGCTACTCGAGGAGAAGCTTACCATCTACACTTCCTTTGACAAAATCGCGGTGCAGAGTCTTGTAAATGTAAGAACGCTGATGACCACGCTGCATCAATTCTTTGCAACGAGTCAGCTTTCTCAGTTCATGGACCAGGTCAATCCGCTTGCAGAGTTAACAAACAAGAGGAGACTTTCTGCCATTGGACCGGGAGGCTTGAAGAGAGAACACGCAAGATTCGAGGTCCGTGACGTTCATCACTCTCACTACGGTAGAATGTGTCCCATAGAGACCCCTGAAGGCGCCAATATTGGACTGATGACTTCAATGGCTACCTTTGCAAAGATAGACAAGTTCGGGTTTCTTCTGACTCCTTACAGAAAGGTTCAGAATGGAGTAGCTAGTGACGATATTGTATATCTTGCCGCAGACGAAGAAGAGCGTTACAACATTGCTCATTCTACTATCTCTATGGACGGAACCGGTCGTATTCTGGATGAAAACGTCGAAATCCGTAATGCAGGTGAGGTAAGGTATGTCAACAGGGAAGATGTTAACTACATGTCGGTCTCTCCAAAACAGATCGTTTCAATCTCGACTTCTTTGATACCTTTTCTGGAAAACGACGATGCCAATAGAGCATTAATGGGATCAAACATGCAGAGGCAGGCCGTGCCAGTTATCAAATCCGAAGCTCCCATTGTTGGGACAGGTGTCGAAGGTGTGGCTGCCAGAGATTCAGGATATGTTGTTCTTGCAAAGCACAAGGGCGAGGTAATTAGTGTTGACGGGCGAAGAATTATCGTTCAGAGGCTAGATGAAAAAGGCAAGCCTGAGCTTGATGAGAAAGGAAAGCCAATCGAAGATGTTTATACTCTATTCAAATTCGTGAGGACAAACCAGGACACTGCGGTAAACCAAAGACCGATAGTATACGTTGGCGAGGAAGTAGAAAAGGGAGCTCCAATCGCGGACGGTCCCTCAACGGAAATGGGAGAGCTTGCCCTTGGGAAGAACGTGCTGGTAGCTTTCATGCCCTGGGAAGGGTACAACTTCGAAGATGCTATTTTGGTCAACCAGGAACTGCTAGAAGATGACACCTTCACGACTATCCATGTTGAGATGTATGAGACGATCGCGAGGGATACCCAGCTAGGTCCGGAAGAGATTACCGCCGATATTCCTAACGTATCGAAGGAATCGCTGAAGAATCTCGATGAGAGCGGAATAGTAAGAGTAGGAGCTTATGTTACTTCACAAGACATTCTTGTTGGAAAGGTTACGCCCAAAGGCGAATCAGAAACCACTCCTGAAGAGAAGATAATCAGGTCCGTTTTCGGAGATAGGGGAAG
>WOZY01000022.1 GCA_011620045.1 Mesotoga sp. | reverse complement strand
GAGCATGGATGAACTAATGTTGGGAAGAAGATGGTGGGAACCACCAAAAGAACTGAGATTCGAGAATTACGCAACTGCCTGGCAGGACGCGAATATGGGCCGGTACTTCATGAACACCTTAATAATTACAGTACCATCCGTTCTTGGCGCTCTGTTCCTTTCCAGTTTAGGTGCATTCGCGCTGGCATGGTACGATTTCAGGCTTTCCAAAACTATCTTGATGATCTTTGTCGGTGGTATGCTGATTCCTTTTCAGATGCTTTTGATACCTGTATATCGTATGTCGATCTCTTTCGGAATCTACGACAGCTATATCGGTGTAATTCTCTTTCATATTGCATTTCAGCTTGGTTTCTGCACGTTCTTCCTGAGAAACTTCATGAAGACAATTCCTGCAAGTATATTCGACGCCGCTATGATTGACGGAGCTGGTCACTTCTTGATATACAGAAGAATCGTTTTGCCTCTCATAGTACCTGCTATGGCAGCTTTGGGAATTCTCGAGTTCACATGGATATGGAACGACTATCTTTGGTCTCTAATACTGATACAAAGCGACAGATTCAAGCCGGTAACCTTGGGTCTTGTCAATCTTCAGGGTCAATGGATTACGAGCTGGAATGTGATGGCTGCAGGGTCTATAATTGCAGCAGTTGTTCCTCTGGTAGTATTCCTTCTTTTCCAGAGGTACTTCATAGAAGGACTTACAGTCGGGAGTGTTAAGGGATGAATTGGTTTGGAGCAGCTTACTATCCGGAGCATTGGCCTCGCGAGCGCTGGAAAGAAGACGTCAAAATGATGAGGGAAATGGGTTTAAACGTGATACGTATAGGAGAGTTCTCCTGGAGCGTAGTCGAAAGAAGAAGAGATGAAATCGATTTTTCCACTCTTGACGAGGTGATTGATCTTCTCGATTCAGAAGGAATAAAGGTGATTATGGGAACTCCTACGTGTGCGCCCCCACCATGGCTGACGAAGAAGTATCCCGAGATACTTCAGAAGGATGTCAATGGACTGGTGATCGCAAGTGGAAGTCGCAGGCATTACTGCTTCAACTCGAAGATCTATCGCGAGGAAACGGCAAGAATAGTCGAGGCTTTTGCAGACCACTTTGGGAAAGACCCCAGGATAGTCGCATGGCAAATCGATAACGAATACGGATGCCATAATTCGACGGTCTGCTTTTGTGAAGACTGCGCGGCTTCATTCAGATACTGGCTTAAGAGAAAGTATGGTTCCATCGAGAACCTCAACAGAGCTTGGGGGACTGTCTTTTGGAGTCAGGTTTTCAATGAATGGGAAGAGATAGACCCGCCCAGAAGAACTCTGACATCGCCAAATCCTTCATTGGTGCTAGATTACAGGAGGTTTTCTTCAGATTCTGTGATAGATTATCATAATTTGCAGAGAGAAATCATTGAAACGAAGAGCGAGGCGCCAATAACTCACAATCTTATGGTCAATTTCACTGAAATTGACTATAAGAAACTCTCGGACTCCATCGACTTCGTATCTTGGGACAATTACATTGTGGCCGATTATGACCCGGATCTTCAAGCACTTAATCATGACCTGATGCGCTGTCTCAAGAAGCGGCCATTTCTCGTGATGGAGCAACAACCGGGAAGGGTAAACTGGCGCTCGATAAATTCCTCTCACAATGCCGATCAACTGGCATTCTGGGTCAAGCAGTCTTTCGCGCACGGTGCTTTCGGATCTCTCATCTTCAGATTCAGGCAACTGCCATTTGGTGCCGAGCAGTTTCACACAGGTCTTCTGGATTATGACGGCGAACCTACTGAACGTGCAAAGGTCTTTTCAAGAGTCATTCAGGAACTGAGTAACTGGGATGCTGTCGTTCCGCAGAGAGAAGCGGCAATTTATTATGATTATGAGAACTTCTGGATAAACGAGACTGACAATCTCAACAACAGATTTGATCTCTTACTCGATGCGATTCTGCCAGTTTACAGGGCAATAAGGAATCTTGGCTACAACGTCGATTTTGTTTTTCCCGGAGACTCGCTGGAAGGGTACTCGTTTGCTTTCGTTCCTTCGAGTCTTAAGCTTGAGCGATGTTTCGTTGAAGAGTTGAAGAGGTTTAGAGGGAAGGTTTTCTTCACGGCTCTTACAGATCAAAAAGATGGTCACAACTTCATCAAGAAAAGCGAAGACAGCTTTTTAGAGGAATTAATTGGCATTCGAGTCGGTGATGCCGGTGGGATTGAAGAGACAGTGAAGATATCTTTCGCTGATCGTGCTTTCGCCTGCTCTTTTGTTGCAGAAAGGATCCTCCCGTCGGACGACTGTGAGATACTTGGAGTCTACCTTGACGGGCCATACCCTGGTCATCCCGCCCTGGTAAGGAGCGTGAACAAGTACTACTTGAGTTCAGTTCCCCAGACGGAGTTTCTTGAAAGCCTGCTCGTCGAAGCGGGAATCAGAAGGAGATTAGACGGGTTGGGTAGGATCACAAAAACGGGATCTCACACTATCCTTCTGAATTCGTCTTCGCACAAGACAAGGCTGGAAGTTGACGGCAAAGCTTATTCCCTCCAAGAATACGAAGTTCGGAAGATCTGACCTGGACTCTTAGAGAACAAGCCTGGCTTTTCTTTACTAGCAACCGGATCTGGCAGTTTTTCAGGCCGCATTTCTCAATTGTTTTCATTCAGATAGTTAGCTCTGCTCAAGAGAAGGCAAATGCTCTCGAAAACCGGCTCTTCCGGAAATCCTTTCTACTATCATCCCGACTGCATTCTACTAATAGAGCCAGATGGTGAGATGCTCATCCGAAATTCTAGAAAGACTGTTTCGATTCTCTTCCAAATCGAAGTCAGAAACTCCCAATTATTTGCTGAAAATTAATCTTAGGCTCAGTTATTGACAAGGTAGCCGACTTTAATTGTCTGCTGAAGTCGCTCGATCTCTGTATCATCCTCTTCACCTCTCAGCTCCACCCCGGAGTCCAGTTCCCAGAGTTCCAAGTCGGAGACATTGAAAACTGTACCATCGTATGCTACGTACCTCTTGCTTTCAGCTATCCCGTTGAATCGGGCAAGCTGTTCGCGAGTAAATACCAGAAGCCCTACCAGATAGGCTCTGTCAAGTGTGGCTAACCCATGAGGAGAGTCGGTGAGAATTTCCTTTGTGAGATCGTTGCCGGCGAGATGGAGATCGCCCTGATGAGAACCATTCCGCCAGAAGGATAGCTCAGAGACGTCGTAGACTTTCCCTTCCACGGACACGTATACTTTTCTGCCGTCTTGCCCGTCCATTTCCTTGAGTTCATCAAGTGTGACTCCAAGCAAGGCAATCGCATCGACTCCCGAAATCTTACAGACACCATGTGGAGAGTCTTTCAGCAATTCGGAGGTTAACTCGTTTCCGGCGAGATGCATACCGCGTTGGTGGGAGCCGCTCGGCCACCTGTTGAGTCTGGAAAAGTCATAGACCTTGCCCTCTACTGCTACGTAGCTCTTTTTCCCGTCCTTGCCGTCGTAACTCTCAAGTTCTTCAAGAGTCACAATCAGCAATCCTACCGGTTTGATATCGGCGGTTTTCGCCTCCTTATGAGGAGAGAGTGTTTTGAGCTCATAGGTCAGTTCCTGGCCGGAAGAATGGAGTGCCAAGTGGTTGCCGGTAGCCCAGAGACGCAAAGATGATAGGTCAAAGATTTCTCCTTCTACCGAAACGTAAGCTGAATTGCCGGACTTTCCATCGAATCTCGATAATGCTGTGATTGTAAACATCGGCTCAATTGTCGAAAACGTTTGAAGGTCAAGATCATTAAGAGTAACATCTTCAAGTCCGGCTAAGGAGATCGATCCTAAGGTGAGAAAAATCAGAACTGAAAATGCGCAAATCAAAAAATCTTTTCTCATAGTAAACCTCCTCTTCAATCTGTCGTGGTAGCTGAACGGAAGTTAATGAGTGTTATCTCTTCATAAGACCGCCAGAATATACTTGAAAGTACAAAATCAGCGATTGCTGGTCTAAAAGATGCCATAATGAGTGTTCAGCCGAAGAGAAGAACTCGAGCGAGACAGTTGAGTTCAGTTCTGTTTATACGTAACCGTTGTATACAGGGAGAGATTTCCCGAGCATTTCGGTAAAGAATAGAAGGCCCGAGGGCCTCCTATTCTGGAGCATCAATAGTAAATCAGTTCAAGAAGCAAATAGAATGCATTTACGCTTTCATAGTACCCGTCGATTTCCCAGTAATAGAGATCGAAGCTTCCATCATCATACACTTCAAATTGGACGAATACTTCTGCTGGAATACCTCCGAGATCGAAACTCCCGTGAAACTCCACGATGTCAAGATCATCGGTAGAGACGAAGTAGTCCCAGTATGCGTCATAAAAAAAGCCATCGAAAGCTTCTCCCAGAGTCATCCAGTTGTAGTAAACGTCGAAATAAGAATTCTTGACTTCTGCGATCTTGGTTGCGAAGATCGAATTCAGCATAGTGTCAATCAATGTCTCATCCTGAGTAACATCGTCGATTCCCAGATACTCGATTTCGAATGTTCTCTGCTCGACGTCAACCACAAACTGAAAAACCGCTTGCGCCAATCCTTTTTCATTGTAGAATGATCCCACAAATTCTACAACATCAAGATTGTCTGAAGAAACGAAGTAATCCCAGTAACTATCGATGAAAAAGACGCCGAATGATTCTCCGATGATCTTGTCTGGAAAGTCATAGAAGTACCCGTCTTTGACGATCGAAATCGCCGCATCCGCTCTATCAGGAAGGAAGATCCTCTCAAGGAAAGCAAATTGATTGGCGTTGTCTTGTGGGACCCCATTAATATCCCAGTAGTCCATCAGGAAAGTCGAGTCCTCTTCTTTTACCGAAAAACGCATTGTAACTGTGGTAGTTTCGTTGTTTTCATCGGAGAAACTTCCGGTGAATTCCACGAAGTTCTCACCGCCTACTCTAGAGTACTTCCACCTCGTTACCTCGAAGAATGAATCGAATGACTCTCCAATAAGCTTGTCCGGGAAGTTGTTGAAAGCACCCTCTGTCACGATGCTGATGAATCTGGCGCTGTCCTGCGGCAGAAGTCTCTGTGAATGTGCAAAACTCGAAATCAACACAGCCAGTAGCAATATAACCATAAACTTCTTCATAAATCAGCCCCCTTTTCCTTTCGACTTGTTCCACGGTGATTTCTTGCACTTAGTTGCTAGAAGTAGTATCAGTTAGCTATGCTGAACCTCTGAATCCTGTTGCCCGACTGCTCAAGAACAAAAACATGTCCAACGGTGTCGATAGATATATCAATTGGTTTCGAAAATTGACCATCAGTTGCTCCAGAGCCGCCCCATTCATAAAGAAAGCTTCCTTGTGGATCCAAGACGACAATCATGCTGGTCATCTTA
>WOZY01000082.1 GCA_011620045.1 Mesotoga sp. | reverse complement strand
TGAAATTCGGATATGCTTCCGCAATTGCAGTTGTTATGTTTGCAATGATGATTGTATTGACCCTGATCCAATTTAGAATCAGTAGAAGGAGGGTGCATTATCAATGAGAAGAAAACCGGCCCTTCCTATTAGAATCATTGTCTATCTGGCGATTCTTTTCGTGGCTGTAATTATCAATCTTCCATTTTTCTGGATGCTCGTTACCTCTTTCAAGACGGAGGATGCTGCTTTCACAATCCCCCCGAGCTTCCTGCCTACAATATTCGACTTAAGGAATTTCGTGAAAGCCTTTGAGCTAATTCCTCTTGCTAGATACATAGGGAACACGCTTTTCGTAGCGCTAACCGTAACTCTGCTCCAGTTGATCTTCAATTCACTAGCCGCTTATGGGCTCGCTAGAATCAAATTCAGAGGTGCTAACGTAGTCTTTCTGATTCTTATTGGAACACTCATGGTGCCTCCCGAAGTAACGATGGTCCCGCTTTACGTGATCGTAAAGCAAATGGGCTTCATTGACAAGTATCAAGCTCTCATTATTCCCTTTATGAGTTCTGCATTTGGAATTTTCCTGCTTCGCCAGTTCTTCATGGGAATTCCAAAAGAACTTGAAGAAGCTGCGATCATAGACGGCGCAAGCAGAATGAAGATCTTTTTCAGGATTATCCTGCCGCTGTCTAAGCCCGCATTATATACGATGGCCCTGTACACTTTCCTCGCACACTGGAATGAATATATGTGGCCGTTGATTGTCATCAATGATGCAAAGAAGCAGATGATTCAAGTTGGTATCTCCCAGTTTGTCAGCGGTTGGGAGACACAGTGGACTCTTAGGATGGCCGCTTCGACCACGGCTGTAATCCCAATAATAATCTTCTTCTTCTTTGTTCAGAAACAATTCGTGGAAGGAATCAGTATTTCAGGGTTGAAAGAGTGACCCAAATTTTGAAAGGGGAGGTTTTTTTGTGAAAAGAACATTTCTAATCACACTTCTAGTAGTAGCCGTTGCAGCGATAGGTTTCGCGGCGCCGGTGAAGGTAACAATGTGGTATGCCCAGACGGGCATCTACTCCCAGACACTCCTCGACATTGTGGCAGAGTTCAACAAGCTGCATGAGGGAGAAATCGAAGTGGAAGCCGTCTATACCGGAAACTATCAGGACACGATGCAGAAGCTTCTTGCAGCAATGGTAGCAGGTGATATGCCTACACTCGCACAGATTGAACAGTCGAGAATAGGTCAGTTTGTCGACGGTGGTGCGTTCCAGGATCTTAACTACTTCATCGACAAGGACCCCGAGTTCAAGGCAACGCTCGATGACTTCTGGCCGAGATTTATCCAGGCCAATACTTATGAACAGGGTCTGCTTGGTTTCCCTCTGAATTGCAGTACCCCGTTGATGTACATCAACAGGGACCTCTTCAAACAGGCCGGACTTGACCCCGATAATCCTCCCAAGACCTGGACCGAAGTCTATGCTGCTTCAAAGCAGATAAAGACTCTGGGGGAAGACATTTTCGGTTACAGATTCGGTATCGATGACTGGCTTCTCGAAGCTTACATTTGGCAGTTCGGTGGGCAGATAATCTCCGAAGACGGCCGAGAAATGTTGATCTACTCGCCTGAGACAGTGGCTGCATGGAACTTCTTCCAGAAGGGTGTTAGAGAAGGAATATTCATATTCGGAGTCAGCGGCGGAAACGAACTAGATCTTTCCGGAAGAATAGCAATGGTTGTCCGTTCTACCGGAAGTCTTGGGTATTTGAAGCAGAATGCGAAGTTCGATCTCGGTGCTACCACTATGCCCGGTCAGGTTAAGGAAGTTGTTCCGATAGGTGGAGCCAATGTCTTCATGTTCTCTGCAAAACCGCAAGCAGAGAAGGAGGCAGCATGGGAATTCCTGAAATTCCTGACTTCTACTGAGAACACGAAGAGATGGTCACTTGCAACAGGTTACATGACGAGCAGAATCTCCGCCTTCGAGTCTCCGGAGATTCAGAAGATCATGACAGACGATCCAAGATTTGCCCTTACTTATCAGCAGCTGAGAGACAGCGCTGTGAGGAGACCATGGTACGGACCATATCCAGAAGTACATGCAATGATAACTTCTGCCTGGGAAGATGCAATGTCTGACCCGACTAAAGATGTTGATGCAATTCTGAAGAATCTGCATAAGGAAGCTCAGTACGTGCTCGATGATTACTACTTTTGATCGATAGCAAGCCATATGGGGGCAGTCGTTGGCTGCCCCCTTTTTTAGAGGTGATTTCATGAAAGAAATCTTGATAGTGATTCTCGTAGTTGCTTCATCTCTTTCTTTCGGTCAGGTCTTCTTTGGAAACATTCACGCCCACACTTCTTATTCAGACGGACTGGGGACTCCGGAGGAGGCCTTCGAACATGCGAGAAATTCAGATGTCGTTGACATACAGGCAATAACCGACCATGATCACGATTTGAACTATCCGCTTCCAGATGGCTCATGGAAACTGGACAGAATAATCGAGATGGCCGAGAGATTCACTGTTGAAGGCGAATTCATAGCAATTTCTGGCTTCGAGTGGACGCTGACCAGTCGGGGACACATAACGATATATGACACTTCGGAATGGATTGATAGAAGCACAACGGATCTCTACGACATCTACAAGTGGATCGTGGATAAGCAGGCAACGGCTCAGTTCTGCCACCCTGGAAGGAAGTACGGTGATTTCTTCGATTTTGAATACTTTCCCGAAGTTGATCTTTATATAAACACGATTGAAGTTGGTAATGGTGCCGGATCGAATTCGAATAATGTGATAAAGCAAGAATATTTCGAGAGGTATCAGCGAGCTCTCAGTCGCGGCTGGCATGTAGGAGCATCCGCAAATCAAGACAACCATCAGAAAAACTGGGCGACAGTGAACGATGCAAGAACGGCCTTCGTTATTGATGAATTGACAACGGAAAAAGTGTATGAAGCTCTCAGGACAAGGAATATATATGCCACTGAAGACCGTAACGCTTTCATGGCATTTTCCACTGAGGGCGCGAAGATGGGTGATACACTGTATGACTTTCCCAGGGCCACTCTTAAAGTTGAGTACAGTGACCCCGGTGAGCGTGTTCAAAGAGCTGCTATCTACAGCAACAACGGAATAATCGAACTGGATGTTTCCGGTGACGAGTGGAAAGTCGAGATAGATGTCGAAAACCCTCTTTCATATAACTGGTACTTCGTCAAGATCGATCAGATCGATGGAAATGAGCTGGTCTCTTCTCCAATCTGGTTTCAGAGCAGTACGAACAAATACCTTGTAAATGCAAGGACGATCGATCCAAGACCGGTTAAAGGACTCCCATTTGATGTCGGCTTCGACCTGATAAACTCTCTGAGAGAAGATCAGTCGATTTCAGTTGAAGTGAAGAGCGGAGAGAGTATCGTATTCTCAAAGAAGTACGAGATATCATCTATGGCCTGTCTGGAGATCGTCGAGACCTTTGAAACTGAAGAAGACTCTCTTGACTTCTTTGTAGATGATGAACTTGCATTCAGAGTCAACGTCGACTATGTCGGCTTCACTGCTCATCTTGACACTTCTCATGAAAATTACTTTCTGACTGAGTTGAAGCCGTTGACTCAGCTGCTCGAGAATCACGGTGGTGAGGTGAAGCCCGTAATTGGAGAGCTAACAAAGAAGACGACCTTCAGCGGTCAAGTCCTTATACTTCCCCTACCGGATGCCGACACTTTCATGAAGGACTTCATGGTAATCTCTGAAGAACAGGTTGACTTCATAGTTGATTATGTTAAGAATGGCGGGCTCCTCGTTATTGTACTTGCAAGGAAGGAGATCACTCACCCTGCGATCGAGAGCTACAAGCTTCTGTTTGAGAAACTCCCCAGGATGGTCGAAATTGAAGAAGGTGGAAGATCTGTCTCGGGGACCAGTACCAGAAATCTTGAGATAAAAGATGGGGGTGGAGTGGTAATCCTTACCTGGGAGGAAGCTACGGGAACGGAGCCGATATCTGAAGGAACAATAGGCTTTATAGAAATGAAGCTAGATTTGAGATGAAGTGGAGGGATTTATTTGTCTAGATTAGAGAGTTTCACACTTGGTGAAGAAGGAAAAAGGATATTTGGAATATGTGAGTATCCTTCATCAGGGAAGAGTTTTCCCACCGTCCTGATGTTTCATGGTTTTGCGGGTGATCATATAGTCTCCACATTCAAATTCCCGCGTCTATCACGAAGGCTTGTTGAAAGGGGAATAGCAACGGTGAGATTTGATTTCAGGGGATCAGGAGACAGCGAAGGAGAGTTCGAGGAAATGTCGCCTCTGACTGAGCTGCACGACGCTGAAGATGTCTTCTCCTTTGTTCGGAGGCAGAAATGGTGCTCGGGAAAAATCGGCGTTATTGGCTACAGCCTCGGAGGAATGGTAGCATCGCTCTTTGCGGGCAGGCATCCGGAGATAAGCGCACTACTACTCTGGTCGCCTGTTATCATGAACCAGGAGTTCTTCCAAAGGGAGGATTGTACTTTCGATTGTAGAGAGCAGTATAAGGATGTTCTCGGTTTGAGGTTAGGTTCAATTTTCTTTGAAGATGGACGTAAGGTAGACGCTTCGGAGGAGTTGAAGAACTATCATGGTGATCTTCTCATAATACACGGATCCGGCGATGAATCAGTTCCGTATCTTCCGGTCAAGAAATACGCGGACCAGAGGGGACTCAGTATTCATACCGTGGAAGAAGCGAACCATAAATACCAGAGGATCGACTGGATCGAAGAACTCTTTTCGGTTTCCTCTGACTTTCTAGCTAAGACACTTTTGTAGCGGGCGTCAAGGCGCCCGCTATCCGGTTATTTGCTTCCTTATCTCTTGAAGAGCTTCGTCAAGCAGCTTTATCTCAGATCGGAAAGTCAATTCTCCATCGTGAGTCTCAGGAATTACCAATCCCTGTCTGGACAATCCAGCGAGAATGTCTATTACATCATGGCGATGTAGGCCAGGCAAATCCACGATACTCGAGAGAGTTTGACTTGAGTGTAGAACCTTGCGAAGGATCACAATTGCCTCTTCCTTAGACATCGTACTCATTATGCCGGTAGCATCTTGCTTTTCGACCGTAAGACTCCTCTCGCTTATCCTATCGGTGCCGACAACAGAGACAATCGAATTCTTTTCGGGGACCTCGATTGTGATAGAGGAACCACCAAGAAACCATGAAACCAGTAACCTGATCTCTTCAACAGATGGATCAAGCGCGTCAAGATCAAGTAGAAAGTGCAAAAAACTGCTCCCGAACTGTTTGAGATTTTCTTCGAGAACTCCAACCGAGTGGGAAGTGGAAAGGGTGAAATCCGGTGATGCTAGTAAGTTTTCCCTACCAAATTCAAGGAGCTTCACGAAGGAGTCGCGCGTTTTTGAC
>WOZY01000234.1 GCA_011620045.1 Mesotoga sp. | reverse complement strand
CTGATCAGTAGGAGCCGATAGGTGGGTGGTGTGTGTTAAAAAACTGGTCGCTATCGAACGATATGCAGCTATAATTGTCTGAAGAAGGCAACTGACTTGTGTTCGTTGGATCTGAGAAATGGGTTTTGAATATCGAGATGTCATGTAGTATAATTTAATTCAATTAATCAAGACTTAATTGGAGTATGGATATGACATTCTTGACTATTGGCCAGTCGCCTAGAGATGATCTCGTTCCTGAGCTTGTTCAGATTGTTGGAAAGCGTTTTGAAGTGAATGAGATCGGATTGTTGGATACTATAGAAGAAAGAAACATTCCTAAACCATTGTCAGAAAGAGATCTGCTAGTTAGCCGCTTGCTGGACGGTCGAGAGGTAGAGCTTTCCGAAAGCTGGGTAAGAGAACAACTTCTTGCGTTTGAAGTCAAGGAACCGACACTCCTTTTGTGCACCAGTGAATTTGGTATAGCTAAGTATATTGAGCCATATAGAGTCATCAAGTCTTTCTTGAGTTCTCAGGGTCCTTTCGAAAGTCTAGCAGTAGTTGTGCCAGAGAAGAAGCAAGAGTCCCTTGCACAGAGATGGAAAGGACTTTCGACGCGACTTGAGGTCTTCAGCTTTTCGCCTTATGAGGGTAGCCCCTCAATACCTAGCGGTCTTTCGGATTCTAAGTATATCTATCTTGATTGTATGGGTTACCGACTGGAACATGAGTCAATGATTCATGAGGTTGCTTCAGGCACAGTTGTTTCGGCAAGAAGAATCGTGGGGGAATTTCTTCGCACCATAGTGTGAAAAGGAGGTAATGTATGAGAAAGTATTTGGTAATCATGTTTCTCGTAGTCGTACTTTCATTCTCAGCATTTGCAGCTGAAAAGTACGATTCGGAGCTTGTTGTTGGAACCGACCAGAATCCGACAACAATGGATCCAGCAATGTATCAGGATTTGGCTTCTTCTCAGGTAATGAGAAATGTGTTCGAGACGTTGGTGGCTTACACTGCCGATGTCAAGGAGATTGAGCCGGTTATTGCCGAGTCTTGGACCGTGAGCGATGATCTCACGGTTTGGACATTCAAACTCAGAGAGAATGTCTTCTTCCAGAAGGGGAAGTTCCAGGACGGGCGTAATGTAACTGCAGAAGACGTGAAGTACAGCTTTGAAAGAGAGATGGAAATCTCTCCGATGGTGAGAATCTACATGATCGACACCATTGAAGTTGTCGATACCTACACCGTTAAGATCACTCTGCAGTATCCTTATGCTCCATTCCTCACCGTGCTTACTGACATCGGAGCGGCTATAGTCCCCAAAGAAGAGGTTGAAGGCTGGGGCGACGACTTCGTTCTTCATCCGATCGGCTCGGGTCCGTACGTCTTGAAGGAATGGGTCAAGGATGACCATATGTCTTTTGAGAGATACGAAGAGTACTGGGGCGAAAAACCATATGTAAAGAATCTAACGTACAAGTTCATCCCTGACAAAGCCGTGTTGACGCTTGCGCTTCTCAGTGGACAGGTGGATATTTCAAGCGATATCCTTGATCAGGATATTCCTAAGGTAACCGCCGATCCTAATGTCGAGGCAGTAATGGTGGGCGGGAACAACATCTACGCCGCTTACATGAACGCTACGAAAGGCCCAACTACCGATCCGAAGTTGAGGGAAGCGATTTTCAAGGCAATAGATGTGACCCAGATAGCTAAAGTCATCTTCCCTAATGAGAGTGGAGTTCCTGCATATGGACCTATTCCCCCCGGATCGTGGGCATACAATCCCGATGTTCAGGATTTCTACACTCCTTACGATCCCGAAGGCGCGAAGCAGATCCTTAAGGACGCCGGATATTCAAATGGCCTTAAGCTTAAGATGTATACTTCTGACGATCCGAACAGAAGAAAGATGGCCATCGTTATGCAGTCAATGCTAAAGCAGGTCGGAATTGATCTCGAAGTCATATCTCTCGAGTGGGGAAGTTTTATAGAAGTATCAGGTAATGGAGAAGCAGACATTTACGCAATCGGTTGGACATGGTATCCCGACCCTGAATTCTTCATGTACTACATGTTCCACTCTTCGACTGCGGGAACTTATGGAAATGGCGGTAGATACAACAACCCTGAAGTCGACAAGTACATAGAGCTTGGTGAGTCCTCTGCAGATCAGGATGAAAGGATTATGTACTATAGGAAGGCCGAGGAACTCGTGATGAAAGACAGGTTCTTCTTCCCTGGGTACCACAAGCTTGTTGTCATGGGTGTTAGTGACAAGGTAAAGGGCTTCACGGTTTCTTCGGATATGACAATAAGGGTCTTCGCTCCGGGAACAAACGTTTACGTAGAATAGACTCTCATTTTTTTGCGGGATGGGGCTTTCGCTCCATCCTTTTTTAGGGGAGTGGTGTTGTGAGGAAGTTCATTGTCAGAAGATTGCTCCAAATTATTCCTACGCTTTTCTTTGTGCTTCTGACGGTTTTCTTTTTGATGAAGCTTATTCCTGGAGATCCTGCGGCGGTTCTTCTAGGACCTGGCGCCAGAGCTCAAGACATAGAGCGCTTTAGAGCAGAGCTGGGACTCGATCAGCCAGTTTTCACTCAGTTTGCGCTTTATCTGAAGAGGGTGTTCACCGGTAACTTCGGCAAGTCTCTCATATATAGGCAGGATGTGATCTCCCTGATTGTAGAGCGACTTCCGACAACACTTCTTTTGAGCGTGAGCGCTCTATTCATTGCTTCGATAATTGGAATACCGGCCGGCATTCTTGCCGCAACCAAGCACGATAGTTTTGTAGACTTCAGTATAACGATTCTCTCTTTAGTTGGGATATCGGTTCCAATATTCTGGTTCGGCATGATACTCATAATTGTGTTTGCGTTGCAGCTTGGGTGGCTTCCCGCGGTTGGAATTGGAAACATTTCGAATGGGCTTTGGGATGTTGTCAAGCATATTATCCTGCCTTCTACGGCTCTCGGAATTCAGTCTATGGGAATCATAACGAGGTTCACTCGATCGAGTATGCTGGAGGTTCTCAGGCAGGATTACGTGAGAACCGCGATGGCTAAAGGATTGAAGAAGAGGTTAGTTCTGTATAACCACGCACTGAGAAACGCCCTTGTTCCGATTGTAACGGTCATAGGTCTGCAGCTTGGTACACTTCTTGCAGGCGCCGTTCTAACGGAGACCGTCTTTGCGCTCCCGGGACTGGGCAAGTTGATGATAGACGCGATATTGAGAAGAGATTTCTTACTCGTACAGGGTGAAGTCTTGGTCATTGCCTTCATATACATACTTGTGAATTTCATAGTGGATACGCTCTATGCGTTTCTCAATCCAAAGATTAGGGTCGCTTACGGAGGATCACAGTAATGAGAGCTGCACAATTCTTGAGGAGACTTCTACGAAGCAAGCAGGCTGTTGTAGGGCTTTTTGTGATTCTGATAATCCTTGTGCTCGCCTTGTTTTCCGCGGTTATTGCAACACATGAAGTAGAGGATATGGACTTCATGCACATCTTTGCTTTACCCGGTGAAGGGGGCCACTTGTTCGGCACGGATGACTATGGTAGAGATCTTTTTAGCAGACTGGTCTACGGAAGTCGAGTATCGCTTATGGTTGGTGTTGTAGCTGTGGGCATAGGTTCGCTTCTTGGCACAATAATCGGTGTGATAGCCGGCTTTTTCGGAGGCCTAGTCGATTCAATAATTATGAGAATAATGGACGCACTGTTGTCTTTTCCGTATGTTCTGCTGGCTATAGCGATGATGGCGGTTCTCGGCCCAGGGCTCTTCAATGCGATGCTCGCTATCGGTATTGTTATGATACCGAGCTTCTCTCGAGTAGTTAGGAGCGCAGTCCTGACTTACAGAAACGAGGAGTTCATAACTGCGGCGAGATTGATGGGAGGATCGGATCTCTGGGTGATCATGTTTCATATTCTCCCGAACATTATTCCTACAATAATCATATATGCATCTTTGAACTTCGCCGGCGCGATAATCAGCGAGGCTACTTTGAGCTTTCTGGGTCTTGGCATTCAGCCGCCAACACCCTCTTGGGGAAGCATGCTGAGTGAGGCGAAGAATTATCTTCAGACCGCTCCAAATATGGCTATTTTCCCGGGAATAGCGATCCTAGTTTCCTGTTTGGGATTCAATCTTCTTGGAGATGGCTTGAGAGACGTGCTAGATCCCAGATTGAGGACTTGAAGGAGGTTACATGGACAAGAAAAGGGAAATAATCTATAGTGTTGACAAAATTGCCGGTGATGTAATTGAACTGGGTAAAAGAATCTTTGCTTTCTCTGAGCTCTCTAACGAGGAGTACAAGTCATCTGAGGCTCTGATGAATTTCCTTAAAGCCTCTGGATTTGAGGTTGTCAGCCCGGCTATTGAGGAGCTGCCCACTTCCTTTATTGCAAGTTACGGTAACTCTGATCCGAGAATAGCTGTGATGGCCGAATATGATGCACTGCCTGAAATCGGTCATGCTTGCGGTCATAATCTGATCTGTACTACAACTATTGCAGCGGCTATCGCACTCAAGGAAAGCGGTGCGATCGAGGAAACCGGCGGTTCCGTTGTTGTCGTAGGTTGCCCCGCTGAAGAACGCGGAGGGGCGAAGAGAGTTCTGGTCGAGAAAGGTGTTTTTAATGATATGAGCGCTGCTCTGATTATTCACCCCGCTTCAATGAGTACGGGTTTTGACATTTCGTATGCACTGAAGACCTTCTCAGTTGAATACTTTGGTAAACCCGCTCACGCCGCCGCGGATCCGGCTAAAGGTGTAAACGCGCTCGATGCTGTGATTCAGATGTTCAATGGTATTTCTGCATTGCGTCAGCAGCTTCCGGAGAAGGTTCGGATACACGGAATAATCACAAATGGCGGGCAATCCTTCAATACAATTCCCGACTTTTCAGCTGCCGAGATCGGAATAAGGGCGCTGACTATTGAAGAAGTCGATGTTGTCTCGGAGAAGTTCAAGAAGATAGTTGAAGCAGGGGCGTTGGCTACGGGGTGTGATTTTGAGGTGATGCAAACCGAGCAGATGGAAGAGGTCTATGTAAACGTTCCAATTGCACGTCTATTGGACAGTAATTACGAGCTCGTAGGCGAAAAAACAACTATGCGTACGTATGAACAGGGAGTCGGCTCTACGGATGTAGGTTCGGTTACGCAGGTGTTGCCTGCGATACAGGGGTACATAGATATTACCGAGCATCGGGACATCCCTACCCATACAAGAGAATTCGCGTCCTGTGCGAATTCAGAGTATGGCTACAATGCAATGATAAGAGCAGCGAAAGCAATGGCGCTTACAGTCTATGATCTTCTGTCGGATAGATCGGTGTTGCAAGAAGTTATAGATTATTTCAAAGAGAGAAGGAAAGAGTTTTGAGCCACGTTCTCGAGGTGGAAGACCTAACGGTCGAGTTCAGGTTGCCTGAAGGA
>WOZY01000075.1 GCA_011620045.1 Mesotoga sp. | reverse complement strand
ATTGAAGAGCATAGAGACATTCTGAACAAATCCAAGAAACTGAGGGATCTTGCTGGAAGGATCGGCAGCAAGAGCAACATTGAAGAAGACGCGAAAGAGCTTTCATCTCTCTTCGATTACCTGGATCTTGTGGATCTATACTTCTCAAAAGAGGAAAACGTTCTCTTTCCTTACCTCGAAAAACATGGTCTAGTTCAGCCTTCTGCGATAATGTGGAAGGAACACGACGAGGTAAGAGAGCTGAGAAAGGCTCTGAAGACAGTGGCTACGAATTTCAAGAGCGGTTTGAAGAGAATAAACGAGCTTTCAATAGCGATAAGTGAGATCTTCACAAATCACATTTACAAGGAGCACAAGATCCTTTTCCCCTCATCACTAAAACTGCTTTCACAAGAGGAGTGGGAAGAAATAAGAACGCAGTTCGACGAAATCGGATATTTCGCGTTTGAGCCGATGCCCTTCTTTCCTTCCGCAAGCGAATCCAAAGTCGAGCCTTCAAAAGACGTAGTGAATCTCGGAAGCGGTTTCTTGAAAACAGAACAGTTGAAGCTACTTATGAACAACCTGCCTATCGACATAACTTTTGTTGATGAAAACGACGTCGTCCGATATTTCAGCGAAGGAAAGGAAAGAGCCTTCGTCAGAACGAGAGCAATAATCGGCAGGAAAGTGCAGAACTGTCATCCTCAGAAGAGCGCTCACATCGTTGAGAAGATACTCTCCGACTTCAAGGAAGCAAAGAGAGACGTTGCAGAATTCTGGCTGTGTCTGGGGCCGAAGATGATTCACATAAGGTATTTCGCTCTCAGGGATGAAGAAGGAAAGTACGCCGGTACTCTCGAGGTCACTCAAGAGATTTCGAAAATCAGGTCTCTGGAGGAAGAAAAGAGAATCTACGACCCTCTGGACTAGCGAGAGTCCTTTCAAATCCAAAACCAGGAGCAGATATTGTAGAATAGAATGTATTCACACTAATCTTCAAAAAACCTTTCGGAGGTATCACGATGATTCGCAGAGAAATGGGAAAGACAGAAGAGAACGTATCTGCACTGGGTTTTGGTTGCATGAGGCTGCCCACACTGGATGATAAGTCAATAGATGTTGACGAAGCCAAAAAGATGCTGAGATTCGCAGTGGACAACGGTGTCGATTACGTAGACACTGCTTGGGGATATCACAACGGCCAGAGCGAACCATTCGTTGGTCTTGCTCTTCAGGACGGCTATAGAGAGAAAGTGAAGCTTGCTACGAAGCTTCCTAGCTGGCTAATCAAGAGCCGCGAAGATATGGATTATTATCTGAACGAGCAGCTGAAGCGATTGAGAACCGACGCGATCGACTTCTATCTGATCCATTCTCTAAATAGAAGATACTGGAAGAATCTCAAGGAACACGATATCTTCGACTTCATGGATTCTGCTCTCTCAAGTGGTCGGATTAGGCACATCGGCTTTTCGTTTCACGATATTCTTGATGTATTCAAAGACATAATCGATTCTTACGATTGGGAGTTCTGCCAGATCCAGTATAATTTCCTCGATACAGAGAATCAAGCTGGTTCCGAGGGTTTGGGATATGCGTCAGATAGGGGAATCGGAATAGCGGTGATGGAACCCCTAAGAGGAGGAAAACTGGCCAACAATGTTAGAAAGGATATTCTCCATATCTGGCAGTCTGCCGAAATTCAGAGATCACCTGCTGCCTGGGCGCTTAGATGGGTATGGAATGATCCGAGAGTAGGCGTAGTTCTGAGCGGAATGTCGACCATGGATCAGGTGAGAGAGAACATTGAAACGGCAAGAGAAGCTACTCCAGATTCCTTGACTCATTCTGAACTGGCAACGGTTGAAAAGGTTAAGGAAGAATACAAAAAGAGGATAAAGGTCAACTGCACCGGCTGTAGCTATTGCATGCCATGTTCTAGTGGCGTAGCGATCCCCACTTGCTTCGACTTTTTTAACGACGCCTTCATGTTTGATAATGTCGAGGATCAGAAGAAAGCCTACTTGAGATTGGTCAAGGAAGAGAACAGAGCGTCCCGCTGCATTGAGTGCGGGCAGTGTGAAGAGCTCTGTCCACAGAGTATAGAGATAATCAAGAATCTTAAAGAAGTCTCCGCGCTCTTCGAATAGGAGAGTCTTGGCGGAGAAGCATGTCTTTCACGACAGCTCTGCCTTTTTTCTGACGTTGCTATATAATTGTGCCATAATCGGGAACTTTAATAACCTCTGAGGGGGGTAATATAGATGACCGGAATAGTTCTCGCCGCTGGTCAGGGAACGAGGATGAAATCAAAGTCTCCCAAAGTCATCCACAGAATTCTCGACAGGCCTATGATCAACTGGGTTGTATCGGCTCTTAGAAAGGCCGGTGCCGATCGAATAGTCGTTGTAACCGGATATGAGGCCTCGATGGTCGAAGATATTCTTGATGACGACATCATCTCAGTGAGGCAGAATCCCCAGCTGGGAACGGGCCACGCGGTCATGACCGCCGCCGATTATCTGGACGATGAAGAAATAGTCGTTATTGCTGGAGACGAACCTTTGGTAAGGCCTTCGACGCTTGAAAAACTTGTCTTTACTCGAGGTGAAAGAGATCTTGATGTCGTCTTTTTGACTATGAAGCCATCCGATCCGACAGGATATGGAAGGGTAGTCAAGGATGGAAGCAGGGTGAAGATTGTCGAACACAGAGATGCAGACCCTGAGACGAGAAAGATCACTGAAGTCAACTCCGCAATTTACGCTTTCAGAGGAAGCTTCCTCAGGTCGGCAATCAGTAGACTGTCGAACGACAATGATCAGAAGGAGTACTACCTTACGGACACTGTAGCTATGGCAGAGAAAGCCGATACGATCGTTGTAGAAGATGCAAGGGAAGTCCTTGGCGTGAATGACAGGATTCAGCTTGCCGAAATAAATACGATAGCCCAGCGAAGGATAAATGAGGAGCTCATGAAAAACGGTGTCACTTTGGTTGATCCCTCAACCTGTTACATCGGGCCTGAAGTTCAGATCGGTATTGACACGGTAATTGAACCGATGGTTTTCATTACAGGAAGAACCACCATTGGCGAAGGCTGTTTGATTGGTCCGATGACGAGAATCGAGAATTCGAATATAGAAGACAATGTGGAAATTGTAAGATCCGAGGTTTCCTCGGCAGATGTACGTTCAGGAGCAAGAGTAGGCCCGTTTTCAAGACTCAGACCGGGTGCGATAGTTATGAACGATGCTCACGTCGGCAACTTTGTGGAACTGAAGAAGACTGTCCTTGGAAGAAGATCAAAGGCGCAGCATTTGACCTATCTGGGAGACACGAATGTTGGGGAAGATGTAAACATTGGAGCGGGTACTATAACCTGCAATTACGACGGGAGGAACAAACACAAGACCGAGATCAGTGATAGAGCGTTTATCGGCAGTAACACAGCTTTAGTTGCCCCGGTGAAAATCGGTGAGAACTCTGTGACTGCAGCCGGTTCTGCGATTACCGAGGATGTTCCGCCCAACTCACTTGCGTTCGGTAGAGCGAGGCAAGTCATAAAAAAAGGAAAATTCTCAAATACTAATGGGCAGGAGGAGAACAAGTGATGCCTTACCAGACAAACGAGATGAAAGTATTCGCCGGTTCTGCGAGTCTGCCTTTGGCGGAGAAGATCGCGCAACATCTTGGAATTAGGCTTGGAGATTGCAGAACAAAGAGGTTTTCCGACGGCGAGATAAACTTGAAGATTGACGAGACGGTCAGGGGCCACGATATCTTTATAATTCAGTCCACATGCAGCCCGGCCAATGAGAACCTCATGGAGCTACTCATAATGATCGATGCCTTTAGAAGAGCTTCAGCCCATTCAATTGCCGCCGTAATTCCATACTATGGTTACGCGCGTCAGGATAGAAAGGCAAGAGGCCGTGATCCAATAACTGCCAAACTGGTCGCAAATCTTCTCACGACTTCAGGAGCAAGCAGACTCATTACCATAGATTTGCATGCGGAGCAAATACAGGGGTTCTTCGATATCCCCGTCGATAATCTATGGTCTTTCCCTGCGTTCTTCAAGTTCTTCAATCAGGGGAGGTTCGACAGAGAAGAAATGGCGGTCATTTCACCGGACATAGGCGGAGTGAAACGGGCGAGCAAGTTTGCGGCAAAACTGGGTGTTCCTCTTGCTATTCTGGATAAGAGAAGACCAAATGACAACGTTGCCGAAATGGTACACATAATAGGCGATGTCGACGGAAAGACAGCAATAATCTTTGATGATATAATTGACACCGGCCGTTCACTGGTAGAGGCAGCAAAGATGCTAAAATCCAGCGGGGCGAAGAAGATCTTTG
Source organism: Mesotoga sp. (assembly GCA_011620045.1). Taxonomy (GTDB): domain Bacteria; phylum Thermotogota; class Thermotogae; order Petrotogales; family Kosmotogaceae; genus Mesotoga. Next base: position 1,105 of record WOZY01000075.1, on the reverse strand, counting down.
CCTGTGCCACCCATGGCGTTCTCTCCGGCGAGGCAACAAAGATAATTGCAGAGTCGGAGATTGAGAAGGTCTTCATTACTGACACGATATATCATGAAGATCTTCCTGACAACATAATGGTGTTGTCTATTGCTCCGTTATTGGCAGAGGCATTAACCCGTGTCAGGAAAAATCTTTCGGTGAGTATTTTGTTCAGATAGAGGAGGGAAACAAATGCACGAAATGAATCTCGTTGCTGAACCGCGCAACGGTGAAACGAAAGCGAAAATCCTGGTAAATCAAGGCAGGATCCCTGCTGTGGTTTATGGCCCAGAAATGGAAACGATTTCCATAAGTCTAGATAAGGTCGAGGTCTTGAGAATCATGAACAGAGTTGCAGAGACAACCTCAATTGTTCTTTCTCTTGATGGCAAGGAGTACCGCGCCTTTCTGAAGGGAGTTCAGAGAGACAAGGTTACCGACTCGGTTATCCATCTCGACTTCTTCATTCCTTCCAGCGGTCACAAAATGGAGCTTCATATTCCAATCAAATTGAAGGGTACGCCAATCGGAGTTGAAAAGGGAGGAATCGTCGATCATATTATCAATGAACTTCCTGTGGCCGTTCTTCCAAAGGACATTGTTGAGGAAATCGTTGTAGATGTAAGTTCCTTTGATGTTGGTCATGTCCTCAGGGTTGGAGATCTGGAGATTCCCGAAGGTATAAAACCATTGCTTGACGATGAAGATGCAATCATGCTTATTGCTCTTCCAAGAGCAGTTAAGGAAGTTGAAGAGGAAGAGGTTGAAGAGCTTGAAGAAGATGTCGAGCCTGAAGTAATAAACAAGGGAAAGAAAGAAGAGGAAGAAGAGGAATAGAGAGTGTTCCTTTTCGTTGGACTAGGAAATCCAGGCCCACGTTATGCGCTTACGAGACATAACGTGGGTTTTCTCTTCGTAGATGAGATGATCAAGCTGGGCCTCAGAAAGACCATTAAGAAGAGGATTTACGAAGCCTTTCTTCTTGAGGGTGAAGAGAAACTCTATGTGGCGAAGCCCCTTACTTTCATGAACCTCAGCGGCGTTGCCGTCAGGATGATGCTGAAGGATCTTAACTTCACCGAAG